>JAEZJW010000036.1 GCA_023415595.1 Bacillota bacterium | reverse complement strand
TGGGAAAAGAAAATAACCCATTTTCCGCTGAAATCCTTCGGAAAATCGATTTCTCCCTGGGTGGTTTTTGCGTGAAAGGCAGGTGCCATATCGCCGATCAGAGGCATTCGTTTTACCTCACAATCTTCCATACTAATCCCCTTTCATAATTCCTTCTAATATAAATTTATGATATATAGGAAAAAGTGCTACTATTTGACTATTATTACCTACGGTGTTATAATTTGTTAAATTACATACTATACCATCATATGTAATAATTCGACTTTTTAGGAGGGGAACTATGTTCTGCACAAAGTGTGGATATAAAAATGATGATGAGGCAGTCTTTTGTGCTCAGTGCGGTAACCCGCTGCAGCAACAGCCAATGACCTCAGGTACGCAACCGCAAGGTATCAATTCAATTCCCGGAGCAGCCGGTCCAATTCCGAACACTCCAGGAGAACCGGCTCAATTCAACTCACCCTTTGTCGACAGCACTAATAGCGGACAATACATAAATGCTGCTTCCCAATACAGTATACCAAGCAGTCCGTTACCGTCTGCAGCTTCTCCGAATAAAAACAGGAAGCGTCTCCTGCTCATCATAATACCCCTGGTTTTAATCATCGCTGCTGCTGCAGTCGCAACCGTGTTATTCTTAAAGCCGAAAAAAGCCGCTGTGCTGGATGATATTCTGGATGCACTTCAGGGAACTCTGGAGGCAGACAGCTTAGCCTTTACCTTGGACTATTCCGATAAATCGGAGTATTATGAATATGATAATTCTTACCGTGCTGATGGTATCCTTGAATATGATCTTGCAAATGGTAAGCTGAATATGAATATCACGACTGACGAAGAGACCGAATTCTTACTCTATGACGGTATCAGTTATTTTCTGGAAGACGGAAGCCTCGATTACTCAGTAGATATTCAGGATAATCTTGACATGCTTTTCGAATATTATAAGGAGTATAACAAAGCCCTAGACAAGATTAGCGCTGTTGATTGGGAAAACGCTATAGAGGAAGCCGGCCTCTCCTCCTTCGTAGATACAAAAGCGCTGAAGAATAGTATTTCAGAGCTTCAGAAGAAACTGAACGATAAGGCCTTTTATCAAAAGGTATGTAAAAAATTCGAGATTAAAACAGAGGGTGGTGAAACAGTTTATCTGTTAGATTTTGATACAGCTAAGCTGGTTGAGGAGGTATTGGATATCTTTGAACCAGTATTGGAAGATAATTTGGAGGATATAAAAGATAGTCTGGTAGAGCAGGCTGAAACAATCAGTGAATGCAGGCTGGAGGTAGTGGTTAAAGACAAACGGATTACATCCTTTGATATTGCTCTGGAGCGCACTAATTGGGATGCAACAGAAAGCTACTCAGTAGAACTTGAGCTGGAGGACTATAACAAAGCCTCCATTGATGAAGATAAAATATCTTCTATCATTGCTATGACACCCGGGACCCAGTATCCAGATGCTACTTCGGAAGCAACTGTTGATACATCAACCGATGCTGTACCAACCCCTATTCCTGAAACCACCTTGTCAGGTGAACTTGATCTCTGGTATATGAGCTATGATGGCGGTGATCCGGTCATTCAGGATGCGATCAACCGATTCACGGCAGAATATCCGGATTGTATCATAAATATCAGAACGATGGAATACTCTGCATATAACGAACAGCTGGCTGTAGCCATGGTATCCGGAGACGGTCCAGATATCCTCGCAACCTACGCCGATAATAAATTCCTTACCTATGCCAGGGATGGATATATTAAGGACATTACAGACTATATGGAGCGCTTTAACTATAAGGACAGGTTCTTAGATGCAAGTATCGCGCAGGGAAGCTATTATGGCAGAATATATGGTGTTCCTGTTGGTGGGACCACCCTTTACGGAGTATTTTATAATAAAGAAATATTCAGTCGGTATGGCTTAAGCGAACCCTCTACAATTGAGGAACTGGAACAAATCTGTGACACCTTACTTGCGAACGGAATCACTCCCTTTCAACTCGGTAATTCCGTCAGCTTCTTCGGAAATATTTACTTCTCCTGTCTGGCAGCAAGGAAGAGTGGTATTGATCCTTTTATGTCAGCCTTGAACGGTGACGCTTCTGCTTTGGAAGATGGCTATCTGTATGCAGGCGGCAAGATTCAGGAATGGATCCGGAACGGTTATTTTAACGAGGATTACAGCTATGCAGACGATGGAACTGCCAGATCGAACTTCAGCTACGGTTCCGGTGCAATGTATGTGAACGGATCCTGGAATGTCAGTATTTTGCAAACGGAGATGACGGATTACTCCCATTTGGGATTTTTTGAATTTCCTGCCTACACTGCCGGAGATGCTAATTCCCAGCTTGCGATCGGAACCTTCGGTGATACGTTCTATAGTATCAGTGATACCTGTGAGAATCCGGATGCAGCATTTGAACTGATTTCCTACCTGATTGACGATACTGCAATCGCACAGCGCGGTACTGATACATTTCTTCCGCCACTGAAGGATTATGTGCCCTATGATACGATTCAGCAGGAAATTATGGAAGCAGCGAATCGTGCTGCCTCCGTTCATGCAATTTATGATAGTTATTTACCCACGGCAGCTGCAAGCCAACAATATACGAATCTATCCGAAATTTTTGCTTTAACAAAAGATCCGCAGGATGCATTCAATGATATCGCATCCTTTATATCCAGCTACTAAAATCATGATGCAGCTGACATAAGGCCCAAATTCTATCTGCCTTATAACATAAAGGAGCAGAACAGTGTACTTCAGGTACACTCTTCTGCTCTTTATACATGATTCACAAAATGTCTGCGAAGCTGACATTTTTGAATATATGATTATTGAAGGCCTTCAAGGCTGGCATTCATTTATTATTCGTGACAAATAAACCGGCTTGCTGGTTCATTTGCTATATAAGATTTATTTGTATTCTAGGATATTATCCTCTGTCCTCCAGAATCAGTCCATCTGTTGAGATGGTCACTACTCTCCAGGGAATCAGTTTGCCGGAGTTTAACATTGCTGTCTTAACAGCATGCACGATTCCTCCACAGCAGGGAACCTCCATACGAAGGACGGTGACGCTGTTCAGATCATTGTTCATCAGAATCTGGGTCAGCTTCCCTGCATAATCCGCATCATCCAGTTTCGGACAGCCGATTAAGGTGATCTTATCCTTCATGAACTGATGGATATTTCCATAAGCATAGGCTGTGCAGTCTGCAGCAATTAACAGGTCCGCCCCACCAAAATACGGTGCATTGACTGGAACCAGCTGAATCTGTACCGGCCATTGTCTTAACTGAGAATGGATAACAGCCTCCTGCTGAGGAACTGCCTGTGACTCTTCTCTCTTTATGGTCTGCATTCTGGAACCGGGACAGCCACCCTGATGAGCCGGATGTGCTGCCGGAGCCTGAGTATTAACGGCAGTGTCTGCTTTGCCTGCAACTTCCCTTTCCTTCTGCTCCTTCTTCTCCATATTTCTCTTTACTTCTTCTTCGTTATATTCGAGAGCTTCCCTCTCTACGAAGGTAATCGCTCCAGTCGGACAGACCGGAAGGCAATTGCCGAGTCCATCACAATAATCATCCCTGAGAAGCTTTGCCTTGCCATCCACTAAGCCGATCGCTGACTCATGGCAGGCACTGACACACAGTCCACAGCCATTACATAATTCTTCCTTAATATTAATAATCTGTCTTACCATTCCCTGATCCTCCCGATCTTTATGTTGCATAATTTTATAGGTTTCATTAATGATTGTTCATTACATCATAGTGATTGGTTAATGTCCCAATGTCTCAAGTTCTGTAATCTGTTAAAATAATTATAGCATTCATCCCAAAGAAAAAGTGTAGCCACTGCTACACTTTTTAATCCGTGATGAATGAATGCCTGCTAGGCTGGCATTCATATAATTTATATTTTCTGTGAGTTGACATTTTATGACTATAAATTATTGCGAACTTAACCTTATTATTAATATATTAGCGATATCAGTCTTCCTATTATCTCATACCCTTATCGTACGGAATACCCTCTGCCTTAGGTGCTCTTGATTTTTTCGAGGTAAAGGCCAGTACTACCATGGTAGCAACATAGGGCAGCATCTTATAATAGGTCTGATCCAGCTTCAGCTTCGCTAAGAACGGGAATAAGGATACCGAATAGGCCAGTGTCCTCAGGAAAGCAAAGAACAGTGCTGCAACCAGGATACGGATTGGCTTCCATTGTCCGAAAATCATTACGGCAAGAGCCAGGAAACCGAAGCCTGCCACACCGGTATGTCCGTTGGCATCCCCATTCATGATACCTACTGCATAGAAGAAACCGCCGATGCCGCCAAGTGCACCCGATAGGCCTACTCCGGCATAACGCATCTTGTATACATTAATACCGACTGAGTCAGCTGCCTGTGGATGCTCACCGCAAGCCCTCAGATGAAGGCCAAAGCTTGTTTTATAATAGATGATGGTTGCAATAATCAACAAGAAAAATCCAATGTAGACACTGAGGTAAGTATTCTGGAAGAACAATCTTCCCAGGACAGGAATTTTACTTAATCCGGGTACTTCCTTGATATAGAAGTAAGTATCCGTTGTTACTCCATCACTTTTAAAGAACATCTTGGAGAATAGCAGGACGCCTGCCGGTACCAGCATATTCAACGAGGTTCCGACAATGGTCTGATCCGCCTTCATATTGACAGCTGCCAGGGATAGCAGCAGGGAAAAGACAATTCCTGCTATTGCTGCTATTACCATGCCCATCAGTAGGATCACCTGAGAATTCAGATGCAAGTCGGTCTTTTCAATATTATATACAAAGATACATCCGATGTAGGCTCCAAACAGCATGATACCTTCTAAAGCAATATTGATGACACCGCTCCGTTCACTGAACATTCCTCCGAGAGCCACCAAAAGCAAAGCAATGGCAACAGGGAGTGTATTCTGAATCAGATAATAGAAATCATTCATATTATTCCCCCTCCTTCTCTGCTTTATCGTTGTCCAGGCTAGCCGCTTCTTCGTTATCCTCCGGCTCCGTATGGTCCGGAAGATCAACCCCAGGCTTTAATATCTCTTCCGGTGTAGTGACCCCGGGCTTGCTCCTGGCCATCTGCCCGGGCAGATGCCCTTCTCTCTGTATATGCTGTCTTGATTTATTTAAGAAAGCTCCGGCTGCGGTCTTCATCAGCATGGAGAAAGCTGAGAAGTATATAATAACCGCAATTACAATATCAATGATCTCCGGTTTATATCCGTAAAGGCTGGTCAGGGTTCCGCCTCTTTGAATATGGGAAATGAATACTGCGGAGAAGATGATGCCGATCGGACTGGAATTACCCAGCAGCGCTACTGCGATACCGTTAAAACCGTTTGCAGCAATGACATTAATCGGTTCATAGGTCATGCTGCTTCCCTTGATTGCCGCCGGCGCCAGAATATAGAAGGCTCCGCCGAGTCCTGCCAGGCCTCCGGCAATTGCCATGGTGTAGATGATATTTCTGGTTCCGTTCATACCGGCGTACTTACTGGCATGCTTATTATAACCCGTTGCCTTCAGCTCAAAGCCGAAGGTGGTCTTATTCAGAACGATAAAAAGTACAACAGCTAAGATAATAGCGATGAAAATCGAAATATTTACATTGGAGCCCTCTACCCCAAGGGATGGAAGCTGTGCGGAGCCGGGCAGATACGCAGTTCTGGTCATCATAGCAACATACATCGTTTTGTTGCTCCTGATCCACATGTCCACCAGGTACATACCGATATAGTTGAACATAATAGAGGTGATTACCTCGTTTACATTCAGAAAGGCCTTAAAGAAACCGGGGATGATACCCCATAACATTCCACCGATCATACCTGCCAGAATACAGGCAATCCAGTGGATCTCAGGAGGCATTTTGTACATAAAGCCTACATACATGGCAAAAAACATACCCATGGTATACTGTCCCGAAGCACCGATATTAAATAATCCCATCTTAAAAGCAAAACCAACCGCAAGACCGGTCATCATAATCGGCGTGGCAAAATAGAATACATCACCGAGCTTACTGAAGCCTCCGGTCAGAACCGTCCTGAAACCGATCCCTGCCTTCTCTGAACCTGCAATCACCATAACGATAAAGCCAATGATCAAGCCGAGGACTATCGCCAGGAGTGCGGAAGTAAATGCTGAAAATCCCTTGCTTTTCGTAAGTTTCTTAAAAAAAAGACTAACATTATCCATAAACGTCACACTAACACATTCCTTCCCTTAAGTTTACTCCTTTACGGTATCCCGTTTTGCTCCTGACATATAAAGTCCCAATTCCTGAACTGTGGTTTTCTTAGGATCCAGTTCACCGACGATTTCTCCCTCATACATAACCAGAATACGGTCACTGACATTCATCACCTCATCCAGCTCAAGAGAAACCAGCAAAACTCCTTTTCCTGCATCACGGGTGGCTACCAGCTGACGATGAATATACTCGATTGCTCCGACATCCAGGCCTCTTGTAGGCTGTACCGCAACCAGAAGCCGATGCTCCTTATCTATCTCTCTGGCAACAATTGCTTTCTGTTGATTACCGCCGGACATGCTTCTGGTGATCGTTACCGGTCCTTGACCGCTTCTGACATCGTATTGTTCAATCAGGCGCTCCGCATATGAACGCATCTGTTTCTTACGGAGAAAGCCTTTATTTTTAAATTCCGGCTGCCAATACCGCTGAAGAACCATATTCTCTTCCAGGGAATAATCAAGTACCAAACCATGCTTATGCCTGTCTTCCGGGATGTGGCTCATTCCTGTTTTGGATCTTGTCCGGATGGAAGCTTTCGTTATATCCCTGCCATATAGTGTTATGTTCCCTTTGCTTGGTTTCTCCAGACCTGTCAGGGCAGCAACGAACTCGGATTGTCCGTTTCCGTCAATTCCTGCCAGGCAGACAATCTCTCCCGCATGGACATCAAAGGAAACATTTTTCACAGCATTGTTCTTATGAGTCTGGGAGGGAACAGTCATATCCTTTACGGAAAGCACAACCTCTCCCTTTGCTGTATCCTTCTTATCAACCTTGAAGTTTACATCTCTTCCAACCATCATTCTTGAGAGTTCTTCCTTCGATGTATCTTTTATGTCAACTGTGCCGATGCATTTTCCTTTACGAAGAACCGTACAGCGGTCTGCAACAGCCATGATTTCATTCAATTTATGTGTGATAAACAGGATGGATTTCCCTTCCTTTGCAAACCCACGCATGATATCCATCAGTTCATCTATTTCCTGGGGAGTCAGAACTGCTGTCGGCTCATCAAAAATCAAAATGTCGTTTTCCCGATACAGCATCTTTAAAATCTCGACACGTTGCTGCATCCCGACCGAGATCTTCTCAATATAAGCATCCGGATTCACCTTAAGTCCATACTGCTCGCTTAAGGCAATAACCTTCTCTCTGGCTTCCTTCTTCTGTATAAAGCCCAGCTTCTCAGGTTCTACACCGAGAATAATATTCTCTAATACGGTAAAGATCTCAACCAGCTTAAAGTGCTGATGAACCATACCGATTCCTAAAGTATTCGCATCATTTGGGTTGCCGATTTTAACGGGTTGTCCGTTCTTTCTGATCTCCCCCTTCTCCGCCTTATACAGACCGAACAAGACGCTCATCAGAGTTGATTTGCCGGCACCGTTCTCACCAAGAAGGGCATGGATTTCCCCTTTGCGAAGCCTTAAAGTGATATCGTCATTGGCAACGATACCGGGGAATTCTTTTGTAATACCTAACATTTCAATAATATAATTTTCCACGTTAACCTCTTCCATAAAGTTATTATAATTTCCTTCGAAACAATTTAAAGTTGGTCAACCTATCTTATGATTTTAAAATAAGGGGAAAGACAATCATCTTTCCCCTTAGGTTTAGGCTTGGACAATATGTCTGCTATACTTTATAGTGACTACTATCTAACCTCAACAGCTACCTTTGTTAATTTCAGTCCGCTTACAAGCTCTTCAGCAGTAGCAACACCGCTGGCATCAGCAACAGTGATGGTACGAAGAGGATCTACGCTTCCATTAACAAGCTTTGCGAATACTGTATCATATGCAGCCTTATCAAAGGATGCAAATCTGTCAAATGCATTCGCAGCTGCATCACCGATTACTGCGGTAGGAAGTCCTACGCCATTATTTGTAGCATTGAAATACGTTGTCTTAGCTGCATAGGTGTCCCAGGCATTTGTCTTATAGATGGACTCAAGAACCTGGATAACAGATGCTCCAAGACCCTTTGTTGCGGAAGTGATTACTGTATCACTGTCGTATCTCTGGTCAACGTCAACACCGATAACCTTAGTGCCGGACTCGGAAGCCGCTGCCATAACACTCTTACCTACAGAACCGCCGCAGGCAAAGATCACTTCTGTACCTTCCTGATACATGGTCTTTGCAGTTGCCTTGTTGGTATCATTCTCTTCGAAGTTACCGGTATAGTGGTAAGTTACGGATACATCACCATCTGCAAGTCCTAATTCAGCAGCTGCATCCTGTGCACCCTGTAAGTAACCATAACCGAATGCCTGTACTGCAGGAACTGCCATACCGCCCATGAAACCGAGCTTCTTCATTCCATCCTTAACAGCAGCATAGCCAGCCAGATAACCGGACTCTTCTTCCGCATACATAACGCTTGCTACGTTTGCCTTTGTCTCAAAGGTTGCGTAATCAGCAGTATGAGGTGCTCCATCCAACAGAATGAACTTTACATCGGGATACTTTGTCTGAGCTTCATAGATCGGAACCTCAAACAGGAAACCGGGTGTTACGATAACCTTCGCACCGCCCTGCACTGCAAGGTCGATCGCTGCGAGGTAACCTGCATCGGAAGCCTCTTCCGGCTTATAATACTGATGGGAAACATTATTCGTTGTTGCAAATTCTACAACACCTTCCCAAGCGCCCTGGTTGAAGGACTTGTCATCGATGTTACCCTTGTCCGTGATCAAAGCGATCTCAAATTTGCCGTCATCACCTGCGTTACCGGGTGCGGGCTCATTCTTGGTTTCATCTTTCTTGGTGTCATCAGTCTTTGTAGTATCATCTTTCTGCTCTGTGGTATTTCCCTTTGAATTGTCCTTATTGTCTTCTTTGCTGCCGCAAGCTGCTAATAAACCTAATGACAGAATTAGAACTAACAATAATGCTATAATTTTTTTCATATCTCTTCCTCCTACATTTTTTCGGTAAACGAACCGTCATACTAATTATACTAAATCTGCCGGATATTTCAACTGTTTACTACAAAATATTGTTAAAATAAATTAAATGATTAAACTGTCAGGAATCCTGAATTAATATGCAATTCGTGTTTTTCTGTGCAGAATCTTTACCGTATTAGTCATTCCATGGTTTAAAAAAAATATGTAGGGGAACCTACATATTTTCATTTTTAATTAAATATTCATTTCATCCACAGGCTTATTCCTGGCTCTTCAAGCCCTCGATATAGCATTGATAGCATATCGGGGTATAAGTATCGTTGCCTCCAATCAAAATCTGTTCTCCTTCTGTTATGATCCTGCCCTTAGAATCCATCCTGACATTAACGGTAGCCTTCTTGCCGCAGGAGCAGATGGTCTTGATCTCTGTGATAGAGTCGGCGATTTCCAGCAGTCTTTTACTTCCGGGGAAGGTCTTTGTCCTAAAATCCGTCCTGAGTCCGAAGCAGATGACAGGAACATTATAATCAATAACGATCAGGGCAAGCTTATCCACCTGTTCCTCCGATAAGAACTGGGCCTCATCCACGATGATAACATCGATCTTCTGATTTAATCCCCGAAAGGTTTCATAAACATTCTCATGATACGGCAGTTCATACGCAGTTGCGGACAGACCGATTCTGGATTTGATCAGATGCTCTCCGTCCCTGTTATCAATCTGGGGTTTCACCAGCCATACGGTCATGCCTCGTTCTTCATAATTAAACTTTGTTATCAATGCCTGCGCTGTCTTAGAGCTTCCCATAACCCCGTATTTAAAATACAATTTTGCCATACGCCATCCTCCGTACCACTTATAAAATTTATTCTACCAGCATTGCTTGCCTAAGCAGTCATAATCCTCTTCAGTCTCTTCACTATCATAGAGCCTAAGATACCGATCAGCGTCCCTGTTACTGCACCGAAGACCAACAGCACCGGCAGATAGTAAACCAGATTGGCATTGCTCACGTAAACGATTGCAACGGCTATCTGCCCGATATTATGGGAAACTCCGCCGATAATGCTGACTCCTACCATACTGAACATCTTTGATTTCTGAAAAATTACCATCATCAGCCAGCTAAGAATCCCTCCGGCAAGGCTGAAAAGCATTGTATTGGGATCTCTGAAGGTGAAGCCCACCAGAAGGATACGGATGACGGACAGAACGAATGCATCCTTCCAACCCATTCCGTATAATGCACAGATGACCACCAGGTTTGCCAGTCCAAGCTTCATTCCCGGTACGCCAAAAGGCATTGGGAATAGGCTCTCAATATAACTGAAAATGAATGCTAACGCAATCAAGAGTCCATAGGTTGCTATTTTCTTAGATTTCATGCATACTCCTTTAGTCGTTAAATTACTTGGCTACTGCATCCACATCATTTTCTTCGCCGTCAATGATTTGAAGAACCACCTTATTTGGCAGACATACGATTGTTTCATGATTATAACTGATGTCACTATGATGAACACAAATCTTATCGGGACAGCTGGCTTCGGTCATATCTACATGACCATCCTTTATAACAAAGGTATTCCATTCCCCGTTCTCCAACTCAACGGTATAGGAGGTGTCCTGATTCAGACTGAACTCCTTATATTCCTTGCCGTCCACGGTAACCCTTACTCTACTGCCCTCCTGCTTCGTAAATGCTATGAGCAGCCAGGTGATGGCTCCTAGCAGCAGTACGACGGCTATTAATATTTTATCGTTTTTTTTCATGCAGAGTCTCCAGTACTTAAATAACAGTTATCTTGCTATGTATCCTCAGTTTGATAAGCATACATTCAATATCTTAATACCTGAAGGATAAAAAGTCAAGTTTGTCGGGGATAATCTGGTGTCAAATATTACCATATTGTTAGTTAGCGCGCCCTAGTTTATTGGGTATGGGCAGATACTGTAAAACGATTAGCCAATTTTCGAGCGGGTTGCTGCAGGCTAGTTCGTTTCGCGAGCGACCGACGCTACTATTAGGAAGGAGCGAAACGTAATAAACGCATGCAGCAACCCCCGAAACCCCGCTTGTTTTATGGTGCTGCCCATATCCCTATAAACAGGGGCGCACTTCTTATTCTATATGAGTAACCAGATAGTCCGCCAACTGGTCCAGATGATCCGCTTCAAACAGCTCATTCATGCCCTTATCGCAGGCGGCCGCAAATTTCGGATCGATCGGAAGCTTGGCAGATACGGGTATATTGTGCTTGTTCGCAGTCTCTTCAATATGGCTCTCGCCGAAGATCTGATACTCCTTATCGCAATCCGGGCACTTGAAGTATGACATATTCTCGACGATACCAAGGATCGGAATATTCATCATCTCAGCCATTTTCACTGCTTTCCCGACAATCATGGAGACGAGCTCCTGCGGCGTGGTAACGATGACAATTCCATCCACTGCCAGTGACTGAAATACCGTTAAAGGAACATCACCGGTTCCCGGCGGCATATCCACAAACATAAAATCCACATCACTCCAGATAACATCAGTCCAGAACTGCTTCACTGTTCCTGCTATGATCGGACCTCTCCAGACCACCGGATCTGTCTCATTATTCAGCAGCAGGTTAATGGACATAATATCCACACCTGTTTTACTTTTTGACGGAAATAACCCCAACTCATTTCCCTGAGCCTTCTCCTTCAGTCCGAAGGCTTTAGGAATGGACGGGCCGGTGATATCCGCATCCAGAATGGCACTGTGATAGCCTCTCCTGTTCATTGTAACTGCTAACAATGAAGTAACCAGGGATTTACCGACACCGCCCTTACCGCTGACAACACCGATTACCTTCTTAATACTGCTCATTTCATGGGGCTGAAGGCTGAAATCCACCTTCTTATCTTTTCTGCTGGCACAGTCTGCTCCGCAGGAGTTGCAATCAGAATTACAATTATCGCTCATAGTTTTCTCCTTTATTTCAATGTGATTCTTTCTGTTTCTACTCATTATATGCTTTTTTTATTATATGTCAATGTTCCCTATCAAACACAAAAAGTGACTATTCAGTCACTGCGGTTCTTACGAACCGATGTACACAAAATATGCTAAGAAAAGCATATTTTGGCGCAAATCGACTCGAAATTCTGCTAAGCATATATTTTATGCTTTTTTCTCGGAGACAGCTTTATAATTACTAGTAAAATATTTTAACAACTGCATGCCTCCCAGAATATTATGATATATAGCATTATGAAGGGAGTTGATTTTATGCTATCTTTACCGGCAGAAATAGCCGGGATTGTCAGTGCTTCTGCCCTATGGGCATTTTATCTGGAAAATAAGGTGTTGACTATCATTGGTCTTATGCTGCTATTGTTCTTTACTTCATTATTCTACCCACGAGCCAGGAAAAAGAGAGCTAAAAAGAGAAGGAAGAAAGAACAGGAGAAAAAAGTAACGCGTCCGATTACGGATGTCATTGGGACCAACCCGGAACGCTTAGCTGAATTAAATGAAGATTTACAGCCCTTTGGGTTTTCCTATGAACCTGTCCAGGATCTATTCTATTCGCTCATGAATGGCTGGCAGAGAAGTTTCGGGTATTGCAGGCTTTATGACGAGGCAAGTGCCGCCCTAAGCATGATCATTGATTGTGAACCGATACCTTTTGAATATAACGGAGTAAAATACCTGATTGAATTTTGGAAGGGTCAATATGGAATGAATACCGGAGGAGAGGTCGGTATGTATTACACCAAAGGACCCAACTTAAATGTCCCCGGGATATTTAATGGTACCTTTTACTATGCCCTAAAGGATGAAGACCGGATCAATATGTCCTTTGCCTTCCGTAAGAACGGAAATCTTCTGTTTACGAGAAATGCATACCACTGGTGGATTACCGGTTTTAAATTAGGTGAATTCTCCTGGCCGGAGGAGCTATCCATGGATATCATTATGGATCTTTATGACCGGCAGATGGCCTATGTATTTGGAAAAGCATTAATGAAGGCAGGTTATACCGATGAGGAATTCGCAGTCAGGGGTAGGAGGGTCTGGATCCGTTTTAGTAACCCCCATACCTCTCAGCCAGTCACCAGGACGAAAATCATTGAGAAGCTGATGCAGAAGAATAACAAATCCTTCTGTGAAGCTTATCATTATCTGACAGAGGCTTACTCAGACACCCTGGATAAACTTGAAATTGTACGTAACGAATCACCGAATATGTACCGGCAGATCCTCAATATGGGTAAACCCCGTGAGGTATACGATTCCTACAATAAGCTTCAAGGATTTATCAAAAAACAAGAGGTTGAATAGGGAGGGTGATCCATGTCTACTTCGAAGCGTTTATCCCAGGTGCTCTCTTCCTCTGCCGTACTGCCATTTAATGATAATTCAAGAATTGTTATCATGAGTGATTGCCACAGAGGAATTGGAGGGTGGTCCGATAATTTCTCGGATAATCAGAACCTTTTCTTTGCCGCACTTACCTTCTATTATGAACGCGGTTATACTTATATAGAACTTGGAGACGGTGATGAACTATGGGAGAATCGAAGTATCGATCTGATTATCCAGACCCATAGTGATGCCTTCTGGCTGATGTCTCAATTCTACCGTGCCGGTAGGTTTTATATGCTTTACGGCAATCACGATATCGTCAAAAGGGATCCGAAATATGCCCGAACGAAATGTGATTCCTTTTATTGTGAAAGCTTAAAATCAAGCCTCGCTCTATTTCCGGGTATCGTAATACCTGAGGGTATCGTTCTGAGCTATGGAAATACCGGTTATCAAATCCTTTTGACCCATGGTCATCAGGCAGATATTCTGAATGATACGCTTTGGAGATTATCCCGTTTTCTGGTCAGATACCTCTGGAAACCCCTGGAATTGATCGGGATTAGAGATCCGACCAGTGCAGCGAAGAATAATGAGTTAAAATATACCGTAGAGAAAAGGTTGGAGGATTGGTCAAAAAAGGAGAACCAGATGATCATCTGCGGGCATACGCACAGGCCGGTTTTCCCGAAACCGGGGCAGCCCCTGTATTTTAATGACGGTAGCTGTGTCCATCCTCGCAGCATTACAGCGCTGGAAATCATAAACGGTACCATATCGCTGGTAAAATGGGCGATCATGATAAAGCCGGACAGAAGCCTGTTTGTTGGTAGGGAGGTTCTGGAGCAACCGGTAATGTTATTAGATTACTTTGAAGCTGACCGTGCATCAGAAAATAAATGAACGAATCACTCAGGGGCTGTTTCAGCAGCCCCTGAGTGATTATGCCATAGGATTACCTTCAGACTTTTTTCTTTCCCGTCTTTGGTTTTTGTACAGAATAGCCGATTTTTCCGATATATTTACCCAAGCCGTAATATTCCCCGTGGGAATACACAATAAGTCCGGTTTGATTCAAATGAAATTTCCCTTTATCATCCATATAGCGCTGATCTACTGCCACGCTAACTACCTCCGCCAGAAACATATCATGGGATCCCAGCGGAATTATCTCCTTCACTCTGCATTCGATGTTCACAGGGGCTTCCGCAATCAGCGGTGCCATCGAAAGCTTCCCCTTCATCGGTGTCAATTTCATTTCCTTGAATTTATCCAACTCCCGTCCGGACCTGACTCCGCAGTAATCGGCTGCCTGAACCAGCTCCTCTGTCACGAGGTTGATTACAAATTCTCCGCTTGTCTTTATAATATCGTAGGAATAACGCTCCTTCCGGATCGATATGGAAACCATGGGTGGATTACTGCACACCGTACCTGCCCATGCCACTGTAATAATATTCGGTTTTGTAGCCATCTCTGCACAGCTTACCATAACTGCAGGAATAGGATAGAGCATATTTCCTGCAGGGAAAAATTCTTTTTCCATATAAAACCTCCTGCAATTTCCAACTGTATGCTGCTCCAAGCAGCAAATAAAATATAATAATAACCTCATACCAATACTCAATGAGTAACCTGCTTTAAATTATTCTGCAATGATATTCATATTATCGCTGCTGCTCTCCTCTGTCAAGGCTAACAGTATTTATAAAGCTACGAAAGGAATAAATATCATTTCACTATTACATAATATCCTAGAAAGATTAATTGGAAAGGAGTAAATCCATGAAAGCATCGGTTGACCAGGACGGTTGCATCAGCTGTGGTTTATGCATTGATGTATGCCCCGAGGTATTCAGTTATAACGAAAATGATGTTTCCGTGGCAATTGAGGGAGATATACCGAAGGATTGCCAGGATAGAGCCATAGAAGCCAGGGATGGCTGCCCGGTTAGTGTCATTGATATCGAAGAATAAGGTTGAAGGTCAGTTTTATAAGTTATGTTCGGCGCCTTATTCAGTTGGTTATGTTTATCACATGTAAGATTCATATGAATAGTATGTGATGATTAATCCAACAGAGACACGTTCTCACTCGATTGCTGCACATAACGGTACCTAAGTCTGTGTCAGGAAGTCGCTGCCACAGCCTAAGTACCGATGGCAGCAAACGGTCTCTTAATGGATATATCATCACACACTATTTTTCCGTGATACATGTGATAAACATTCAAAGCTTTATAAGGCGCCGTCTCTACTTTCCAATTCAAATGAGTTCTTACCAGTAGCGGTATTATTTGTTATTACTTTTGCTTCTGGCTCATCTTCTACATCTGACTCTAACTCAGCCTATATCTCTGTTTCTATTTCTGTTTCTTCTTCTACGTCTAGCTCAAACTCTGCCTTTACTTCCTATTCTCCGAAGTAGGCGTCGAGGCCGTCTGCGATTCCCTGGACGATTTTGTCCTGGTAGGTTTCGGTGGCAAGAAGTTTGTCCTCCTCTTGATTGGACATATAGCCCATTTCTATGATGGTTACCGGTACGGTGCACCAGTTAATTCCGCTCATGGTATCCGTTTCCCATACTCCCCTGTTCACGGAACCGGTTTTCGCGACCATACTATCCAGCACTTCTTTGGATAATTTCTTACTGCTCTTATATAAGCCGGCATTATAGGGATTTGATTTGGTCTGGCATACCGTCATGGCTCCTTTTGCCTTGGAACTGTCGCTGCTGTTTGCATGGATTCTTAGGAACGCATCTGCCTTTGCTTCGTTTGCCACGGCAGCCCGTTCGGAATTCGATATGTTTACCTTATTCTTTTCCCGAACCATAATCACACGGTAGCCCCGGCGAAGGAGCTCCTCCTTAAGCTTCATGGAAACGGTAAGATTTAATTTGTATTCCTCAAGACCCGTACTGACTCCCTGTGTTCCGGAGGATACCTTTGCCTTCATAGTTTTTGATCCGGGTCCAACCGGTTCCTTTTCATAATTTCCCTTGGACTGATGTCCGGCATCTATGACGATCAGCTTCCCTTCTTCCTTGGTTGTTTCTTTATCGGATATGGTTTTTATCGGATCATTGATTGAGGCTTCATCCTTCTGTGCCTGTTTCTCAACTGATGATGTCTCCGTGGCCTTCTCAGTCATGAGATACTCTTTCTCATCTTCTACTACAACTGTAGAAGATGTATCAGGCGGATCGTTTGTTCCCTCCTCCCTATCCAACGCAATTCCTGAAGCCTCAGTCGTATTAATAACCTCAGACTCTTTGCTGTCTTCATGTCCTGTATTCTCTTCTGCTTTTAGATCCTCCTCAGTATTCATCGTTTGTACATAGGTATCATCATCGGATGGTTGGCTTGAACCATCCCTGACCCTATTCAATAGCAGAATTGTTATGTATAGTACGAGGGCAATTGTTCCTATGATACTGAGAGAGAATATAAAATTCCTGTACTTCCTATGCTGTTCTTTCATCCTATCCTCCTTAGGTCAGGCCTGCGTTGCAGGCATTTTATGATCAGTCAGCGAGAAGCTTAAAACTATTTTACCTTAATGTCATTCTAGCATACCTGCATGACCATTCCAAGAAAGATTCATATTTTTTTATTTTTTGTAAATGCTAATATAAATAAACTAATGATTTGAAGGTTACTGCTTCTTTACCCTTAGGAGGATTATGCTATGGATATCTTAAAGATTGTGTTATCTAGCCTGGTTTCCTTAACCATGCTCTTCGTACTCACAAAGCTGATGGGTAACCGGGAGATGTCACAGCTCAGTATGTTTGACTACATCAGTAGTATTGCAATTGGATCGATCGCCGGTGAGATGGCGGTTATGTCTACCGACAGTATCATTGAACCTATGGTATCCATGATCATCTTTGCAGTCAGTTCCATCCTGATATCATATATCACCTGTAAATCCATTATGCTCCGGCGATTTTTTGAAGGACAGGCCTTTCTTCTCTACCAGGATGGCCAAATATATGAGAAGAACTTACTTAAAGCGAAAATGGATGTGGATGAGCTGCTGTCAGCCTGCAGAATCAGTGGTTACTTTGATCTGGAGGAGGTCCAATCCATCTTCCTGGAGGTGAACGGCAAGATCAGTGTCCTACCTATGTCACTCAACCGCCCTGCCACTCCTTCTGATTTTAATCTGGAACCATTACAGACTGTTCCCCTGCCCAATGTGATCATCGATGGCAAGATTATGCCGGATAACCTGAAAAGCACGGGAAAGAACGAAAAATGGCTGATGAAACAGCTGGAAACCAAAGGAATCAGTAATATGAAGGAGGTTATACTGGCTACCTTTGATCCTTCGAAGGAAACCTTGAATATTTACCTGAAGTTTCACAAGAAAATGCTCCGGGACATTTTCGAATAATGGTTATACTTGCCTCAAAAAAATCATAAGATGTTACAAGTTTCCATGCAAGGATGTATTTCCATGTTTTCTAGAACGAAAACCAAGCATATCATTTTATGTGAGCTGATCATTTTATTCATATTCTCTTCCCTCCTGATTAAGCAGGATTTCGACAGGAAAGCTGCCACCCTAACCTCAATGTATGATTCGGAGAAAAAAGTCATCAAATGGGTCAGCTTTGATGTACGTTCCAAAGCCCTGGAAAGGGCTTACTGTTATGATGTGGATACCTATGGGAAGGAGGTCCACTTAAATTGGATCGAGCTGCTTGCTTATCTCGGAGCCAAATACGGCGGTGACTTCTCCCACTATAAGGAAAAAAACATGACCGAATTGGCGAATAAGCTGATCAGTAAGGAAGAAACCATGGATTCACTCACAAAAGACATGAAATATTATGATTATTATTTCGAAGCGTATTCCGCTGTATTGGGCGGAATGGTCGGAGAATATAAGATAGAGGTTGCGGATGAAGCGAGCCCCGGCGGCAAGAAGTGGGAGAAGAAATATGGCCTCAAGGTATTCTTGCCGATAGCAAAATATTATCCCTACAGCCATTTTGATGATTTCGGGGTATCCCGAAGCTACGGTTATAAGAGAAAGCACCTCGGACATGATATGATGGGCCAGGTAGGAACTCCTGTTGTTGCTGTGGAATCAGGCTACGTGGAAGCTCTTGGCTGGAACCAGTACGGCGGGTGGCGGATCGGAATCCGGAGCTTTGATAAGAAAAGATATTACTATTATGCACATTTACGCAAAAACTTCCCCTTCCAAAAGTCACTGGAGGTGGGCAGTATCATTCAGGCAGGTGATGTGATTGGATATCTCGGACGAACCGGCTACAGCTCCTCTGAGAATGCGAATAACATCCAGACCCCCCATCTGCATTTTGGACTTCAGCTGATTTTTGATGAATCCCAGAAGGAAAGTGTCAATGAGATATGGATTGACTGTTATAGTCTGATCCTATTCCTGCAGCGTAACCGCTGTGCAACCGAGAAGAACCCGGAAACCAAGGAATATCACAGGGTATATCAGTTCGTGGACCCGATTGCGGAGCATTATATCAACCACAGCATCTATAAGTATGATGATGATGAGTTTAATATCCATATCTATGAGTAGAATTTAGAAGCTATCCATAAAAATAAGACGTTCCTGCATGTAAGCATGCGCTTCGTCTTATTTTTATTCTGCTTAATTGCTCTTTGTATTAGTACTGCTGTTTGATGTTTTTTCTCTTGATCAGGCATACGAACCCTAACAGGAATGGGATGATATACTGGAAGATCAGGTTCAGGTTTACCATGACATACCGGTACAGGAAGTCAAACTCGAATTGTGTACTGCTTACCAGGTAGGTCAGGAAATATACAGTCATGGCGAGAGGTACGAAGAGGTAGCCTCCCCTGTTCGCGAGTCCGAACAGCCACTCGATACAACGGCCCATAAGAGTTGCGAGGACACAGATGGAAATAAAGTCGGACAGGATGCAGATCAGGGTTACCAATACCTCAAACCGTGCAAACACATTGAAGAAGGAGATGCTCTTCACCGAAATATAAAACGGGAACGGAGCATTTGCTGTAAAGTCCGCGCCGGTGATTCCGAAGGTAAATAGGGTTACGGCAAAGGCCAGTATTACAAAACACAGAGCCGCATACCACATCTTCCTCTTCTGCTGCTTCGGAACCGATAGCCCTAATTTATCAGCGAAAAACAAGGCAATAATAATATAACCCCCGACAGAGATTACATTAATGGATGCAAATATCGTTTCGGGAAGACGGAACGTGGATATCGGAAGCAGATAATCCGTCCTGAGTCTTGTATAGGCACATAGGATCAGGATGGCAAAGAAACCGATGACCGGTCCCAGTGTAAATTCCGCAAACCGGAATATCGTCTTCATTCCTCGTAGTAATGCATGATAGACCAATACCACCAAAATAATCATCAGAAAATCCGAACGGGTCTTTGGCATTAGTGTAAACTGCAGAGTCAGGGAATAGATATTAACTTTTGAAACCAACATCAGCAGAAGCCAGACCAGATAGAAAAGTACAAATACCTTTGCCAGAAATTTTCCGATCAACTGAACCATGATTTCATAGATATTAAGTCCGGGAAATGCTTTGATCAGAAACAATATGATACCGGTCAGAGGAATAATGGCCAATATTGACCAAAGCGGGCTTAAGTAACCGCTTCTTCCTGCTTCCCCTGCCAGGGCTGCGGGTATCTGCCTTAACACGGGTGAGATGGTGAGAAACAGGAACATGTATGCAATTTGCCGGAGTGATACCTCCTTATTCATTATACTACCATGCCTTTCCTATAGATTATTCTGTGCCGGATACTCTCTCTTTCCCTATCATGGCACTAAGTTAATGCATATTTTTTACACTTGCCTTATCTGGCTCCTGTCTCTTTCACCTTATTTCATGAATTCTTCCAGCCTCATGGCGATACTTGGAATATATGGGCTGATATTGTGGACGATCCCCAGAACAATTCCCGCAAGGGAGAACAGAAGAAATAAAACTAAGTTTCTCTTCTCCTGATAGAGCTTCTTCCTTTGAGAAATGAAAGCAATAATCAACAAGATTATAAATATATATAACATGGATTAACCTCCGCTCGTGATCAATCAGGCTGTTACTAAATCCCACCTTCTTATCCTGTGGGGATACAGAGAATTATTTAGCGCTGCTCCTCATCACCCAATAGAAAGGATTTAGATATCTTTGAATTGACTGTGTATTCATATTCAATCTCCGAGATCGTATCCTTCCAGCCCTCAGCAAACTCATTCCATTTGCCTACGTGCTGATTCTCCACCAAACGGGCGATCTGCAGGATATCCAGACCGGTATTGACGGAATAGTCCACAGCCTTTTTAATAATTTTCTTGATATATTCATTCTGAAGCTCCGTCAGTTCCATCAGCGCATCCCTTGTGAAGACTTGCTCTCCACCCATAATTTCTTTGATCATCGTCTCAAAATCCACATGAATGGATACCTTCACCTGTTTTCCCTTCAGCTCGGATTTCAGCTTCGTATTACTATAGGACAAGGCCAGACCCACCTGATTATTTAGATGGATCGGATAAACCCGGATGATATCCTTGACAAAATTTACTCCGGAGGAAGTCTCCAGGTCCAGATAATCCTTCAGCTTCAGCTGGTCGAATACAGAATATCCTTTGATTAAGAAGCTTTTTTCCTGGGATACCAGATAAGGAATCAACACGCTGGAATAATTCTGTTCCATATCATTCAGGATATTCACCAGAGTATTGTCATTTCGGGTAACCAGCTCCATCTGCTTCTGTTCCACCGCTTCCAGATCCTCATGAATCGTCTGCTTATCTTTAAGCCCTTGTTTTAAGAAGTCCGTGGCACTGGAATTCTGTACGATATAGACAAGTGCTTCCATCTTAATGGTTTCATCTCTCGACAGAAAATCCAGACAGTCTTCAATCCCGTTTCTGGCCGCTTCATCTCCGATCAGAAAATATCCGGTATTAGCGACTGATATTGTCTTCTTATTCTTCAGACGGATATCCTCCATTGCCTGATAAGGCGTCTTGCCCTTACCCTCGGTAATCTCCTCTTTGCCGCCTCCGCCGCTCCCGCCTGCTTCCGGGTCAGCACCGCCTTCTGAGCTGTAGAGGGCACTGACGGTATATTCCCCATCGGCAAAATCGATTCCCATGACATGGATGAAATTAATCTCATCAATTTCTTTCCGGTTCATATCATGAGAACAGCCGTTACATAAGAATGGTATTATCATAAGCATGAAAAGTGCAGATTTCTTATTAAGCTTCATGATCCTGCTCCTTCTGTTTTACTTGGTTATCCGGAGCGATATTCTCTGGACGCTTTCTGAAAAATTTCACCGGAAAACGGACCAGGGTATCTTTAAAGTTCCTATCCGGAGTATCCACAAACGGATACAGATAGGCTGTTCCGTAATTGTCCAGGCTGCATAAATGAGTAATCAGCAGAATAAGACCGACAGCCAGTCCAAAGAAGCCCCCTACCGCTGCTAATATCGCCAGAATAAATCTGGTAAGCCGGATTCCGCTGCTCAGATCCTGATTTGGCATGATGAATCCTGAGATACCGGCCAAGGATACGATTACAACGACCGCAGGGGATAACAGATTCGCAGACACGGCTGATTGTCCGACCACCAGACCTCCCAGAATGGACATTGCCGTGCCTACGGATTTCGGAAGGCGAAGTCCGGCTTCGATCAGAACTTCAAATGCTATCAATAATCCAAGCACCTCTGTCGCGGAGGAGAATGGAACATTTTTCTTCGCTGCCTGCGTGGACAAGGCCAGCTGCACGGGAAGCATCTGGCTCTGATAGGTCGTTGCAGCAATATAAAAGGCGGGCAGAAACAGCGTGAGTATCATGGAGATATACCGTATAATCCTCAGATAGGAACTGATATAGAAGTGGTTCGCATAATCCTCCGGGGATTGCATCAGCATCGGCAACTGACAGGGGAGCAGGTATACAAAGGGAATCCCATCCACTACCAAAGCAATCCTTCCATCCGAAACATTAGCAGATACCCGGTCCGGTCTCTGAGTATACATGATCTGCGGAAAGATACTTCTTTTGTTCGGGTTAAGGTATTCCTCGATAAAAGCGGGAGTGGACAAATTATCAATATCAATTTTACCGATCACCTCTTTTATTTTATTCACTGTATTCATATCAGCAATATTGCTGATATAAACCAGCGACATATCTGTCTTGGAGAGTTTTCCGACAGTTAAGGTCTCGATTACCAGATGCTCCGACCTGATTCTTCTCCGGATCAGTGCGGTATTAATACGCATCACTTCAATGAATGCGTCCTTTGCCCCCTTCATAACACCCTCTTCCTCCGGGGCCTGGATGGAGCGCTTCTCAAACATACGGATATCATAGACAATTGCCTTCTGCTCCGCGTCAAATATTAAGGCTGCCATTCCGCTTAATACATATTTCAACAGCTTTTGATAATCCTTTTCTTCGGTGGTAAACACATGATATACCCCACCCTCCAGCATATAATCCATCATTTGCCTCTCAGTAATGCAGTTTGCCAGATAGGGATCAAATTTCAGGAACTTTAATATGGCATTATCAATCAGGTCAGAATTAACGAGGCCATCCACGCAGAACAGATGCACTGTTAGATTATTTTGATTTATCTTAATCGGGCGGACCAGAATATCGCCGCTTTTAGAAAACAACTCCTTAATCTGGGATGAGTTTATGATGTTCTCCATAGCATTCCTTCTTTCCTATTTATATCCGTAGTACTATATTTTCCCTCCCTTGCCGAATAATATTCGAGGGCTTTATAATTCATGAAAAAAAGGTCCGCTCATCAAAAT
>JAEZJW010000171.1 GCA_023415595.1 Bacillota bacterium | reverse complement strand
GGTAAAGGGCCCATGGTTAGTGCACAGTATTCCGGGAGCTTCCATCGGGTTCTTTTCGTTTAGGGTTTGTATGATAACTAAACCGGTGTTTTTCTCATAGCTTGATTCTATCTGCTCTTTGGTCTAGCTTCGCGCGCATGGAATTTCCCCATAGAAATAATCTGCATGGGTAGTACCATAGCAGGGAATCGCTCTTCCCGCCTGTGCCCAACTGGTTGCCCAGGTGGAATGGGTATGGACGATGCCTCCGATCTCCGGGTATCTCTTATAAAGCTCCAGATGGGTCGGGGTATCCGAGGAAGGGTTATATTTTCCTTCCACACGGTTGCCCTCAAGATCCAGTACCACCATGTCCTCCGACTTCATGACCTCATAATCGACCCCACTGGGCTTGATAACAACATGCCCTGTGGTTCTGTCTATCGCGCTGACATTTCCCCAGGTATAGGTTACGAGACTACGCTTCGGAAGCTCCAGATTGGCTTCGTATACCAGCTGCTTTAATTCCTCCAACATGTACATATCCTCCTGTTAACGGAATGCTGCATTATTCCAGAGCAGCTCCTTCTTAAAGTTTCTGATTGTCGTATCCTTATCAATTACGACGCTTTCAATTCCCATGGCTGCTGCCCAATCCTCCATCTGCTCCACTGTAAGGTCATAGGAAAATGCAGTATGATGAGCTCCCCCTGCGAGAATCCAGGCTTCTGCTCCTGTATACAGATCCGGCTCCGGTGTCCAGAAGGCGGAGGCTACCGGCAGCTTCGGCATCGGTTTCCCAAGCTTCTTACATTGTACCGCATTGATAATCAGACGGAAACGGGTTCCCAGATCGACTAAGGAGACTGCCACACCGGGACCCTGCTTGGAGGTAAATACAAGTCTGGCAGGATCCTCCCTGTTACCCATGGATAAGGGATTTACCCTGATACTGACCGGGCCGTCGGCGATGGAAGGACAAACCTCCAGCATATGGGCCTGAAGAATACCTTCCTCACCCGGAACCAGATGGTAGGTGTAATCCTCCATAAAGGAGGTTCCTTTTGCATCCTTCGTGTTCGCAGACATCAGCTTCATGATGCGAACCATAGCTGCAGTCTTCCAGTCCCCTTCCCCACCGAAGCCGTAGCCCTTTTCGATCAGTCTTTGGATAGCCAGACCGGGTAATTGCTTTAATGAACCCAGATCACCAAAATGAGTTACGATGGCCTGGTAATTCTTCTCCTTCATAAAACGTTCAAAGCCAAGTTCAATCTGAGCCTGAACCGCAACATGTCTTTTAAATTCCGCAGCTCCCATATCCTCAGACTGTATCACATATTTATCGTAATACTCCTCCACCAAAGCATTTGTATCGGTTATTGATACGGAGGATACTGCTTCTTCGATTTCATTGACCGGATAGGCATCAATCTCCCAACCGAATTTCAGCTGGGCTTCCACCTTATCTCCCTCAGTTACCGCTACATTCCGCATATTATCAGCAATTCTTAATACTCTGACGTGGCTGCTTTCCATGATGCCGATGGCTGTCCTCATCCAGGCACCGATCTTCTCCTGTACCTTAAGCTCACTCCAGTGTCCTACCACGATCTTTCTTTCAAGCCCCATCCGGCTGACCATATGACCGAATTCTCTGTCCCCATGGGCGGACTGATTCTCATTCATAAAATCCATATCAATCGTTTCGTAGGGCAGCTCCCTGTTGAACTGTGTATGCAGGTGCAGCAGCGGCTTCCTGTATTCCTGCAGACCTAATATCCAGGATTTTGCCGGAGAGAAGGTATGCATCCAGGTGATGACACCGGCGCAGGTAGGATCGGCATTCGCCTCATTTAGAGTCCTCCGGATCACTTCATTTGTTATCAGCGTAGGTTTCCATACCACTTCAAAGGGCAGAATACCCGCCTTATTCATCTCATTTACGATTATTTTAGAATGCTCTGCAACATGCTCGAGGCATACATCCCCATAGAGATCCTGGGATCCGGTACAAAACCAAAATTTATATTCCTTCATATAATCCACCATACCTTTCTATAGATAATTATTAATATCCCTATCATAATTAAATATTATAACTTGTACGCTCAAGTATACAACTTGTTTTTTCTATGTTATACTTGCTTTGAAGCAAATATCAGGTAATTATGGACC
Source organism: Bacillota bacterium (assembly GCA_023415595.1). Taxonomy (GTDB): domain Bacteria; phylum Bacillota; class Clostridia; order Lachnospirales; family Lachnospiraceae; genus Mobilitalea. The sequence goes on along the minus strand of JAEZJW010000171.1, from coordinate 1,751 downwards.
TGTTCCTTCACATAATTGTGTATGCGGTATAATTACACATGATTCACCATGATCCGATAGAAAGGCAGTACATAGGAGGAGAATATCATGTCTCAGAACACGATAACCAAATATGCCAGAATTATGGAGGATATCCGAGACGGTATTCTGACCGGCAATATTAAGCCGGGCGACAGGATTACCTCAGAAAATCAGTTATGTGCAGAATACCAGGTGAGTCGCCATACCGTACGGAAAGCCATCGCGGAGCTGGCGAATAAAGGCTATCTGGTCAGTATCCACGGAAAGGGAACCTTCTGCAAACAGCATAACTCTCTGGGGAAGGCCTCCCGTAATATTGCAGTGATCACTACCTACATATCTGATTATATCTTTTCGGATGTCATCCGCGGAATAGATGAGGTGCTTTCGGAGCAGGGTTACAGTATCATTCTGAAAAGCACCGGTAACAGTCAGAGCATGGAAGCAAAATGTCTGGAGGATATCTTATCTAAGAATATCGACGGGCTGATTATAGAACCAAGCAAGAGCGATATCCTGAATCGGAATATCTGTCTGTATGAGAAATTGGAGGAATATCGGATTCCCTATGTGTTCATCCACGGAATTTATCATAAGCTGGAGGACCGGCCCTGCATCTTATTGGCGGATCGTCAGGGCGCATATCTGGCAACAAAATATCTGATCGATCATGGAAGAAGAGACCTGATCGGAATTTTTAAGATTGATGATTATCAGGGCAAAGAGCGCTATAAGGGTTATATTCAGGCATTACAGGAGTCGGGGATCTTCTTTGATCCGGACAGAATTATTCTCTTTCACACAGAAGACCGCAAGCGTAAGCCCGCACTGGAGACCCGTGAATTTCTGGAGAAGGGAGTCCAGGTAGACGGAATCATATGCTATAATGACCAGGTGGCTTACAGCATATTTCATGAGCTGCAGTCTCTGCAGATTAAGGTACCGGAGGACATTGCTATCATCGGCTTTGATAATTCTTTTCTGGCAGAGAGTAACCGCATTCCATTCTCTTCTGTCCAGCACCCGAAGGAGGAGCTGGGTAAAGCGGCCGCACATCTGCTCCTTAATATCATCAATGGGAAGGCACAAAAAGACCAGCTCCAAAAAATCATCGCTCCTGAGCTGGTACTAAGAGAATCCACGAATCTATCATCAGTTACATAAACTGCCATAGGATAGTGAATTGATATATCAGCCTCACTACCGTAAAAAGGGCGCGCACTCTTACAGTGCGACGCCCTCTTTTTGTTATATTAAGAAGATATAATTAATCAACGTACTTAGCCGCACGCTCATCAATGATTTCCTGAGCACCGGAAGCTAACCAGTCAGCGATTGCATCATCCCAAACCTTATCAAAATCTGCAGGCTTACAGGTAACTGCATCTGCCATCAGAGTCTTACTCTTATCCTGTAAGGTCTGAGTATATGGACCGGCAGCAGAAAGCTGTACAGGAACGACGATGGAAGGACGGCCATCCTTCATGGAGTTTGCATATGCATCCATGATCAGCTGAGCGTCTACTGAGTAGGACTGAGCAAGAGCCTGAGAATACTTGGAATCATCGCCGATATCAAGTCCATTGATCATAATGGTATAGTCGATGTTCTGTGCAGAGTTCATGATCTTCTCGTTTGTTGCGGGAATCATCTTCGGAACTCCGCCTACCATCTCATGTGTCACGCCTTCTTCACCGATCTGCAGGAAGTAGCGGTTCTCGAACTTGGAC
>JAEZJW010000136.1 GCA_023415595.1 Bacillota bacterium | reverse complement strand
AAGGTGCAAGGGTACACGATGAAAGCTTGCTTTCAGGAGTGTGCCTTTGCACCTTTTTGTATAGGCGAAGCCTACGCGACCGAAGGGACCGAAGGTCACGAGGTGTCGCGGTGCAGGTCTCAGTTTTTATTGCAATGACACGAAGCCTACGCGACCGAAGGGACCGGAGGTCACGAGGTGTCGCGGTGCAGGTCTCAGTTTTTATAGCTATGACACGAAGCCTACGCGACCGAAGGGACCGAAGGTCACGAGGTATCGCGGTGCAGGTCTAAGAATATATGAAGGGATGTGTCGCGGTGCAGGTCTCAGTTTTTATAATATCATTTTACCTTAACCTGAATAAGATAAAGTAAACACTTTAATCGAGGCTAAAAATGGAGATTCATATTGTACAGAAAGGTGAAACGATAGAATCCATCGCAGATAAATATGGGATTCCGGTAAATAGGCTGATCGAAGATAATGGTCTCCCCAATCCAAGGAATTTAGTGGTCGGGCAAAGTATCGTGATCGCATATCCGGAGCAGCAGTATACGGTGCAGGAGGGTGATACTTTGGAGAGCATCTCCAAGACAAATAACATCTCTGTCAAGCAGTTATATAGGAATAATCGATTTCTGTTTGATAGAGAGTATATCTACCCCGGCGAGAGCCTTATTATCAGCTATGGAGAAAAGAGGGGCAGTATAACAACGAACGGATATGCAAATTCTTTTATCAACAGGGATGTCTTAAAGAAAACACTCCCATATCTTACTTATCTGACGATCTCTGGTTATGGCTATGATGAAAATGGAAATGTGTCTGTTCCCGAGGATGAAGATATCATCCGGCTGGCCAAGGAGCTTGGTGTAGCACCGGTCATGCTGTTGACCACCCTAAACTTACAGGGGGTCGGAAGTAGTGATATTGCTTATAATATTGTTTACAGTGAAAAAAATACGGACAATTTAATTGATAATATACTGGAAGTATTAAAAAACAAAGGTTTAGACGGTATAAATTTAATCTACACCTTTTTAACGGAGGGAAGAGAGGCAGCATATACCCATTTTACTGAAAAGCTCTCAGAGCGCCTTACCCCGGAAGGATTTCAAGTAATTATATCTATTCCGCCCAAGATGACCATCAAAGACAACACGATTACCTTTGAACAAATTGACTACTCGGGGATCGGACAATTTGCGGACCAGATTATCGTAATGGAGTATAACTGGGGCTTTAGCTTTAACCCACCGGTTTCAGTAGCATCGGTTACTACCCTCCATTCTTTTTTAGATTACCTATCTGCCATGATTCCTCAGGAAAAGATGGTTATCGGGATTCCGTTAATCGGATATATCTGGCGGTTGCCGTATTTTGTCGGTATTTCAAAGGCCAATGCGATATCAAGTAATGATGCCATTTTATTGGCAATGGAGACAGGCAGTGAAATTCAGTTTAACGAAGAATCTCAGACCCCATATTTTGAATTTACTGATGAGGCGGGGGGAATTCCAAGAAACTATATTGTTTGGTTTATAGATGCCAGAAGCATTGAGGCATTCTTGAACCTGGTAGAAGAGTTCAACACCGAGGGTATCGCAGTCTGGAACATCATGTCACCCTTTCCTCAGTTATGGCTGATTGTTAATATCCATTATGATATAGAAGCAGTACTAATTTAACCACGATTTATGTGTCCTGTCCCATGCCGGTATGGTATGGGACTCTTTCTTTTTTATTTAGTTTATGTTAAAATCATAAGAACGGCAGGAGAAATATTATAACAGACGCGTAAGACGGAAGGGGAGAGTACTTTGAAGATAGGCTTTATGGATTCCGGGATGGGCGGCTTGACAGTTCTTCAGCAGGCAATGCTTCAATTACCGGAAGAAGATTATATATATTATGCTGATACAGACCATGTTCCCTACGGAACGAAGACAAAGGAAGAGATTATCGGTTATGTGGATGAGGCTGTGACCTTCCTCGTTGGAATGGGTGTTAAGGCTATCGTAATTGCCTGTAATACTGCAACCAGCGTAGCAATAGATTATATAAGAAAGAAATTCCCGCTCCCCGTTCTTGGGATGGAACCTGCTGTGAAGCCGGCGGTGAAGATCTGTCAGAATGGGCGGGTAATGATTGCTGCAACTCCGCTTACGATTAAGGAGGAGAAGTTAAAAAACCTTCTGGAGCAGGTGGATGGAGAACACAGGACGGACCTTCTGCCCCTTCCAAAGCTGGTTCTTTTTGCTGAGACAGGCAGGTTTACCGGGAAAGATGTGGAGCTCTATCTCAGGGGGGAATTAGCCCGTTATGATATGTCCGAGTATTCAACCTTTGTACTTGGCTGTACACATTTTAACTATTTTAAGGATACCTTGAGAGGAATCATACCGGAGCAGGTTGAGTTCATTGATGGAATAAACGGTACGGTTAACCATTTGAAGGATATTCTTCAGAAGAACGATCTTCTGGGAGGAGGAAGCTCCAAAGTGGAATATTATATGACGGGAAGGCTTGTTACGGAGAAGAGGAGGCTAAAGGCTTTTGACCAGCTCCTAAAACGTGCAGCAGAGGTACAGTTCCTTTAACCATCGGAACAGTTATGTTATAGTAATTATATCAATATAATAAAGGTTCTTAATGATTGCATCGCAATATGTTAAGAACCTTTTTGTTGCAAAATCAAAATCCTATGCTATACTTAGTTTACAAAAAAATAGAAGCAGAGTAGGAACATGAGCGTTAAGTGCCGGGTGAACAGGGAGTTGTCATCCGGACGAAAAGGAAACTTGCGGTTCATGATCCGCATCCCGCTGCTACAGTATGATAATCAAATATATTATATTTGGCATTATCTCTTATTGTAGTACAAAGGGCTGCAAAGGAGGTATTTTTTATGCTTAAAATTAAAACCCTATTCCTCTTATCCTGCAACGAGATAAAGAGAGTAAGCTGTATCACCCTGCTGGCGATGATGGGTGCAATCTCAATCATTCTGGGGTATTTTACCCTGATGCCGGCAGAGATCCTCAAGATTACCTTTAACTTTCTGCCAAATGAATTTGTATATTATCTGTTTGGACCTGCCGTTGGAGCAGTATACGGTGCGGCCCTGGATATTTTGATCTTTTTTATAAGGCCCACAGGACCATTTTTCTATGGATTTACTGTAAGTGCAATTTTAACAGGACTATGGTATGGAGCAGTTCTTTATCGGAGGCCATTAAACCTGAAGAGAATTCTTACAGCTAAATTAATCTACTCTGTGATAATTCACCTTTTGCTAAATACGTACTGGCTGACTCAGCTATATGGTTATAATTTTATTGCAATACTTCCGATGAGAGCATTAAAGACTGCAGCCCTGCTACCGGTTGAGACTGTGTTACTGTATACCTTGATTAATGGAGTAGAAGCGACCGGAGTAATTAAAAGAATGAAAAGCTCTTCTTAAATAAACTTTTATAGCCAATAAATACCCATTACTTTCTTAAGATTAGGGTATTGACTAATACTTAATTTACCGTTATACTTTATCCATTAAAAGCATTAAAGCTTTAAAGCTCAACACTTTTAAGTGATAAAGCAACAGAAGATTATTGTATGGAGGAGAAGTTATGAAATTGAAAAAACTGACTGTAATCATAATGGTAATTGCCTTGGCAGCAGGAACTCTTGCAGGCTGCGGTACAAAGGAGACCACAGATACCGTTTCCGATAAGGCAGGGAATGAAAAAGAAGCTGAGAAAGACGAGGTATTTCGAATCGGTGTCAACCAGCTGGTTACACATGCTGCTCTGGATGCTTCCTATAAGGGCTTTGTCGATGCCCTGGCGGAGGCAGGATACATAGATGGTAAGAACATCAAGATCGATTATCAGAATGCGCAGGGAGACCAGGCAACTGCGAATACGATCGCAACAAAGCTTGTAAACGACAATAATGACCTGATCCTGGCGATTGCAACCCCCTCTGCTCAGGCGATGGCGAATGCAACGAAGGATATTCCAATTCTGATAACCGCAGTCACCGATCCGGCAGGATCAGGATTGGTAGCTTCGAACGAAGCACCCGGGGGCAATGTTTCCGGAACCTCGGATCTGACACCGGTAAAACAGCAGATTGAACTGATTAAGAAGCTGGTACCGGAAGCTAAGACGATTGCAATTTTATATTGCTCCAGCGAAAGCAATTCCAAGATCCAGGCTGAGATGGCAAACACTGCAGCCAAGGAAATCGGCCTTACTGCTCAGGAAGCTACTGTATCCAATACCAATGATATCCAACAGGTTGTTCAGTCTCTTATTGGTAAGGTGGATGCGATTTATGCACCTACTGATAATACGATTGCATCCGGTATGGCAACTGTAGCTATGGTTGCTAACCAAAACGGAATCCCTGTTATCTGCGGAGAAGAAGGAATGGTGGATGAGGGAGGCCTAGCAACCTACGGTATCGATTACTACAAGCTTGGCAGACTGACCGGCGCTCAGGCGGTGAAGCTCATCAAGGGAGAGGCAACTACCGACAAGATGCCGATCGAATACCTTCCCGATGAGGAATACACCCTCAAGATCAACGAGGAAGCCGCAGCCCAGCTGGGGATAACCATCCCGGCAGATTTACAGGCTAAATAATCGGAAATAGCAGGGTGCCATAGGAGGGAGGAATCACTATGGCACCTTTTCATTCGTGAAGGCGAAGTGACCGGTATACCGGTACATCGTGTTAACAAATAGAAAGATTTAGTAAATAAGAGAGGAATAAAACAGATGAATATCATGAGTATTATTATGGCAATATTCGGGGCAACTGCACAGGGACTGACCTGGGCCGTACTTGCACTCGGTGTATATATCAGTTTCCGAATACTTGACTTTGCCGATCTGACTTGCGAAGGAAGCTTTACACTGGGGGGAAGCATAAGTGCCGTACTCGTGGTGGTTCTGGGATGGGATCCCTTCTTAAGCTTAATCATCGCTACACTGGCGGGCATGGCAGCTGGAGGCGTCACAGGCTTGTTACATACGAAGCTGAAGATACCTGCGATTCTGTCCGGAATTCTGACCATGATCGGTGTATATTCCATCAATTTAAGGATTATGGGTCAGGCAAATATTGCGATTCTGAATAAAAGGACAGTAATCTCAACCATCAAAGGATTGTTTCCGAAAGCGGGCGAGTTAGGTATAAGGGAAGCTACCCTTCAGACCTGGGTTACTATATTGGTCGGAATTACCTTAACCATAGCAGTCATTGTCTTACTATACTGGCTATTCGGAACCGAAATCGGCTGCTGTATCCGGGCTACGGGAAATAATTCTGCAATGGTAAGGGCACAGGGTGTGAGTACGGACAGGGTAACTATCTTAGGATTAATTATCAGTAATGGATTGATTGCATTGTCCGGCGCATTGGTTACCCAGAGTCAGGGCTATGCGGATATAAATATGGGCGTCGGAGCCATCATCATCGGACTTGCCTCCATTATTATCGGCGAGGTAATCTTTATGAAAGCGAGAAACTTTGCAATGAAGCTGATTGCCATTATGGTTGGAACTGTAGTTTACAGAATCATTATAGCAGTGGTACTGCAGCTTGGCCTGGATACGGATTATATGAGACTGCTCACGTCCATAGTTGTGGCAGCAGCTCTGTCCATACCGGTATTGACGAAGAATAAAATGGTCCGTCAAAAAGGAGGGAAGGCATAATGTTAACAATGACAAACCTCTATAAAACCTTTAATACAGGTACTGTTAACGAGAAGCGTGTACTTGACGGACTTTCCCTGGAATTAAGACAAGGGGATTTCGTGACTGTGATTGGCGGTAACGGTGCTGGAAAATCAACATTGCTGAATATGATTGCCGGAGTACATTTTCCGGATCAGGGAACCATTAAGATTGACAAGGAGGAAGTAACCTCCTACCCTGAATATAAAAGAGCGAAATACCTCGGAAGAGTATTCCAGGATCCGATGCTGGGAACTGCTGCGAATATGGAGATTCAGGAGAACCTGGCCCTGGCGTATCGCAGAGGCAGAAGAAGAACACTTCACTGGGGGATTACGAAGTCAGAGAAGGCTTTATACGAAGAACGCCTGAAGTCCCTGGGACTTGGTTTGGAGACCCGGATGACGGCTAAGGTTGGACTGCTGTCCGGAGGACAGAGGCAGGCCCTGACGCTTCTTATGGCAACTCTTCAACAGCCAAAGCTTCTGTTACTCGATGAGCATACGGCCGCACTGGACCCGAAAACTGCAGCCAAGGTGCTTGAGCTGACGGAGCAGATGATTACAGCTCACAATCTGACAGCACTTATGGTAACACACAATATGAAGAATGCTATTCAGTACGGAAACCGATTAATTATGATGCATGATGGAAGGATTATTTACGATATTTCAGGAGAAGCGAAGAAAAACCTTAAGGTCAGCGACCTTTTGGAGAAGTTCGAGACAGCTACAGGCGGGGAGCTTGTAAATGACAGAATGATTTTATCTTAAAATATGCAAAAAATCGCTGCGCCCGGTTCAGGATAGCTAACAGAGCATCCTAAGCCAGGCGCAATTTTTATTCAATAGGAAATTGCGTCCTATTGAATAAAAATGCTCCGCAGGATGCGCACTCGCGCGTTAGGTAGATGTTCGCTTACGCTCACCGCGCTCGGCGCGAGAGTCTGCCAAGGCAGACTCTTTATTCTATGTTTTCTGTCAATTAACTCCAGAATAACGAAAATTACAGCCGGTATTCCTATAATTCTGGAGGTGGGTGATGGAAATGGTTATTTAGTGATATTATCTGTATCCGGTATAATTAATGACATTATTATAATGTTGTATCTTATATTATTGTGAAATATATTGTTTTTTGCAGAAAGATGTTATATATTAATATTAACAGATAAATAGGAAATAAGTCTTATAACATTTATGAAAAATATGAATTGGCATAGGTTTGATAAGACAGGAGAACAGGACATGATAGATAATGGAAGGAAAACGATAGGGGTATTTATATCTCAGGTCAATGCTGAGTTTCAGGACACCGTAAGCAGGGGAATACAAACCCGAGCGAAGGAGCTTAATTATAATGTTGCTTTTTTTACTAACTTCGGGGGCTACGGGCAACCGCATTATGATTCCGGAGAAATTCAGATTGCAGATGTGCCGTTTTATCAGGATTTTGACGGAGTCATTGTTGTTCCGGATACATATGCGGTTGAAGGACTGGAATCCAGAGTAAGGGGTCATATCCAAAAAAACTGTATATGTCCGGTTGTAAGCATTCGAAGGTGTATAGAAGGGTACTATAATGTCCTGATTGATGACGATACCGTTATCGAAGAATTAATCCGCCATCTGATAGCGGTTCATGGGTACACGAGGATTAATTTCCTTGCGGGTCCTAAGGACTTTCCTGATTCTGAGAAAAGACTTGCGTCCTACAAGAAGGTATTGAGAGAATATAATATCCCCATTGAAGAGGGCAGAATATACTACGGAGATTTCTGGAAGAATGCAGCAGGACCGGCCATTGACCGATGGCTGTCAAGTACATTGGAACGCCCTCAGGCCATAGTCTGTGCAAACGACTTTATGGCAATCGCAGCAAGTGATGCATTGGCGGCGAAAGGAATTATCGTTCCGGATGAGATTGCGGTGACAGGCTGTGATGATATCGTAGATTCGGCCGAATATGGTCCTGCGATTACGACCGCCAAAATGCCTGCCTTTGATATGGGACTGGAAGCGGTGGAGAAGATTCATAAGCATATCCAGGGGATTGATCAGCCGTTGAACTCCTATATTAAAACCACTCCGATTTATCGTGAATCCTGTGGGTGTAAGTATAACCATCAGGAAATGAATAAGGAACGGAAAAGATATTATATCAATTTGACGGATGGATTGCGGCGTGCAGTAGAAAGAAATGCGTATATGTCAGGAGATCTGACCGGACTTACGAAGCTGGATGAGATCAATAAGAGACTCATTTATTATTTCTTCGAGAATGTTGGCTTTACAGATTTTTATATGTGCCTGTATCCAAATTGGCAGAATTACCGTGAGGATAATAACGATTCTGAAGATGATACCGAGTATATGATTATGGAGGCCGGGAATAAAAACAGGGAAGACTTCTTTCGGATCCGCTTTCCCAGAAGAGAGTTAATACCCAAACAATTCATAGAAGATGAACCCATGATCTTCTTCTTCTCAATGCTGCATCATCAAGGAACCAAATTCGGTTATACTGCGATACGTTTTAAAGAAATTAAGGTATATATGCCCACCTACCAGGCTTGGTTGATAAATGTAAGTAATGCCCTTGAGAATGTCAGAGTCCATAGCGAACTGAATAGGCTGGTATATAAGCTGGAGGATATGTACATCAGGGATGACCTGACAGGACTGTATAACCGAAGAGGTCTGGAAACCCTGGGGAAAAAATATCTTCAGCAGGCAGTTGATGAGCGGGTAAAGCTAATGGTATTTACCGCCGATATGGATAAGCTGAAGATGATTAATGATAATTACGGACATCTCAGCGGGGATATTGCCATCAAGGTGGTAGCGGATGCGTTGCAGAATGCAGCAGATGACGATGAAATCTGTATGCGTTGCGGCGGAGATGAATTTACAGTCATCGGATTGGAATATGATGAGAAGAAGATGAATAACTTCGTTAAAAAATTCGTCGAGGAGCTGGACAAATTCAACCAGAGTGGCAATTATGAATTTAATGTATATGTCAGCTATGGCTGGAGCCTGGTTACCCCGGATGAGAATACGACCGTGGAGGATTGTATGATCGTAGCCGACTCGAGGATGTATCAGCAGAAGTATGAGAAGGAATCACTGAGGCTGAGAGCAAACCTGGTAAGATAAACAACAAATTGATACAACTAACGGAGCAGTGTCATAATGGTATGATACTGCTCCGATTTATATTATTTCTAAATTATCAAAATTAGAATGAGATCGGATTATTTTTGGGTTTATTTATCGATTATTAACAAAAAGTTCACAGCACAAACTTGTTTTTCCTATATAATTGTTATATAGTAAGTTTGTACTTTTTTGCAATAGACGAGGGGGATAAAGATGCTGGGAAACGGCAGAAGAACCATAGGGGTATTTGTAACACGGGTATATCAGGAATCCTTGGATATCCTGGGAAGGGGTATCAGTAAGAGGGCAATTGAATTAGGCTATAATGTAGCCTTCTTTTCGAATTTTGTCGGTTATGGGGAGCCAAAATACGAACAAGGGGAGCGCAGTATCGCAAATCTCCCCAGATATGAGGATCTGGACGGTATTATCCTTCTTCCCGATACCATGTTTGTCAAAGGTTTTAAAGATACGATCCTTGAAAATATTAAAAAATACAGCCACTGTCCGGTGGTCAGTGTCCGCCAGGAGATAAAGGGGTACTATAATGTGCTGATTGATGATGAAACCGTCCTGGATGAAATCACCACACATTTTATAGAGAAGCATGGTTATACGAAAATTAATTTTCTGACAGGCCCGGAGGATAATCCGGTATCACACCAGCGTCTGAATGCATATAAGAGGATACTCAGAGAGCATAACCTTCCTGTTGAGGAGGAAAGAATCTTCTTCGGAGACTTCTGGAAGATTGCCGCTTATGATGCTGTCGAGAAATGGACCGCTGACCCGGAGAACCTGCCGGAGGCCATTATCTGTGCCAATGATTATATGGCTGTTACTGTATGTAATGCCCTGATGGAGAGGGGTATTACAGTGCCTGGGACCATTGCCGTATCCGGCTGTGATAATATAGAGCTGGCGGAGGATTACAGTCCCTCCATAACTACTGCCGGAATGCCAATCTTTGAAATGGGACTGGAAGCAGTAGAGAAGATCCATAGACATTACGAGCAGATAGACCAGGAACAGAATACCTATCTGAAGAGCATTACCTATTTCAGGCAGTCCTGTGGTTGTAAGGTAAGAGGAAGCCTGGATGATATGATGAAACGGCGTAATCATATTATCAATGAAGTTGAGGATAAGGATAAGGCAATCTCAAACAATGCCTATATGTCCATAGATCTGACCGGAGTTACCCTGCTGGATAACCTGGACAGGAAGCTTTCCTCCTACACCTACATGAATGAAGGCTTCTCCTCCTTCTTCATGTGCCTTTATAAAGGGTGGGATAATTATAATGAAGATGTTCCCGAACAGCCGGATACCACTGAGATGGTGATGGAGGTCGGGGTTAAGAACGGAGCGTGGCTGCAAAAGGCGCATTATGAGATCGGCGAACTGCTCCCAAAGGAGTATATGGATCCCTTGCCACAGGTCTATTTTTTTAATATGCTCCACGATCAGGAGAACAGCTTTGGATATACAGCGAACAGCTTCCATGATCCCAGATCCTATAAGCCCTCCTATCAGGGCTGGCTGATCAATATATGCAACGCCTTAGAGAATATCAGGATACATAGCGAGCTTAACCGTCTTGTTTATAAGCTGGAAGACATGTATGTCAAGGATGAAATGACCGGCTTATATAATCGAAGAGCATTACATACCCTCGGCCAGAAGTACTTATCCCAAAGTATTGAAAAGCAAGGAGGGCTGATGGTCTTTTCGGCTGATATGGATAACCTGAAATATATCAATGATAATTACGGACATGCCAACGGGGACATAGCAATTAAAACGGTTGCAGATGCGCTTCTGTATGCGGCGGAGGATGATGAGATCTGTATCCGCATGGGCGGGGATGAATTTTCCGTGATCGGGTTGGAATATGATGATTCCAAAGTGAGAAGCTTTATCCAGAATTTTGAGGAAGCCATACAGATTTTCAACGAAGGAGGCCACAACGGCTTTCGTGTCAGGGTCAGTTATGGATGGAGTATCACCCGTCCGAATGAGCATACCCTGATTGAAGATTGCCTGAGCATAGCAGATGCCAGAATGTATCAGCAAAAATATGAGAAGGAGGCGCTCCGCTTAAAGCATCTGGGTGACCGGATCCTGGACTCGGATTAAGCCGTGGGGACCTTGGGGACAGGGGTATAATCCTTCGATTGTTGGTTTGGAGGTTGATTTGTGGAGGGCCTATATAAAGCATTAACAGAATATGGTAATCAGGATTATTATCCGATGCACATGCCGGGACATAAACGGAATACTGGACTGCTTCAGATGGTGAATCCTTATTCGATTGATATTACAGAGATTGACGGCTTTGATGATCTTCACCAGGCGGAAGGAATACTTAAAAATCTGTCAGAACGACTGCAGAAGCTATATGGAGCAGGCCGGTCCTATCCCCTGGTAAACGGAAGCACGGCCGGAATTCTTGCCGGAATATCTGCTGCAGCAAATCCGGGAGATCGGATTCTTATGGCGAGAAACTGTCATAAAGCTGTATATCATTCTGTTCTTATCAGAGGACTGGAACCGGTATACCTTTATCCTGATGAGATACCGGGTACTCCGGTGAATGGTGGAATTTCTGCCGCTCAGGTGGAGAAGCTGTTGATAACTTATCCCGGGATGAGACTGGTGGTTATCACCTCACCAACCTATGAGGGTGTCGTATCCGATGTCAAAGGGATCGCAGAGATCGTCCATAAATACGGAGCACTGCTTCTGGTGGATGAAGCTCATGGAGCACATTTTGGTTTTCATGAGGCATTCCCGCAGAGTGCGGTAAGGTTAGGAGCGGATATCATTATACAAAGCCTCCATAAGACACTTCCGTCCTTCACACAGACAGCGGTCCTTCATTCTAACTGCGCGGAATTAAACCGGAAAATAGGGCGATTTCTTTCTGTCTATCAAAGCAGCAGCCCCTCCTACCTTCTGATGGCAGGAATGGAGCAGTGTATCAGCATACTGGAGGAACGGGCTGATGTATTATTCGAGGAATTTAGTAACAACCTTAAAAGCCTTTATGCAGATATGAAAGCACTAAAAAATATGAAACTGCTGGACCATAGCCTCATTGGTACCGGAAGTGTATTTGCCCTGGATCCGTCCAAGCTGACCATCCGGATACTCGCTTCACAAATGTCAGGACCGGAACTGGCGGAGAGGCTAAAGAAGGAATACCATATCGTCATGGAGATGGAAACCAGGGACTATGTACTTGGAATGACCAGCATCTGCGATACGCGGGAAGGCTTCGATAGGTTAAATATAGCACTTTCTAATATCGACAGAGAATTAAAAGGAAATCGGACCGCCGCTATTCCCGATGCTTACAATCATATACCTGATATTGCCATGTGGCCTTATGAGGCTGAAGAGCTAAAGTCAGAGGAGATAGGTCTCCCGGAAAGTATGGGCAGGATCTGTGCAGGCTTTATCAGCATATATCCGCCGGGAATACCGCTTCTCATTCCCGGGGAGAGAATTGATGAGAGAATCCTTCAGACACTGATGCAGGCGAGGAAGGACGGCCTAAAGGTTACCGGACTTCTGGGGGCAGATCGGGAAAGAATCGAGGTCATAAGGAAAGGATAATCATGGCGAGGATATTTATTATATTAGGAAAAAGCTCCACGGGTAAGGACACTATATTCAAGCAACTATTGGAAAGCCCCGGGCTTAAACTGAATACGGTGGTCATGTATACCACCAGACCGATCCGAGTAAATGAGACGGAGGGAGTGGAATATCATTTTGTTGATGAGAAAAAGCTTAATGAGCTTCAGGAACAGGGGAAGGTGATAGAACACCGGGCTTATGATACCATTCACGGAACATGGCATTACTTTACGGTAAATGACGGACAGATCGAGCTAAAGGAGCATGATTACCTGATGCATGGAACTCTGGAGAGCTTTGAACAGATTAAAAAGTATTTCGGTGAAGACAGAGTCATCCCGATTTATATCGAAGTAGAGGATGGTATGAGGCTCATCAGAGCCCTAAAGAGGGAAATGAAGCAGGCGCAGCCGAAATACGCAGAGCTATGCAGACGATTTCTTGCGGATGAAGAGGATTTTTCCGAGGATAACATTATAAAAGCGGGAATCAGGAAGAGATACCAAAACATTGTGATAGAGCACTGCTTGAATGAGATTGAGGAAGACATCAAAAAATATACTGTAAACTGAGCCGATTTTATGTTATACTTTTGGCAGATAGCAGTATTGCTCTTTTTCGAATGGAGGAGCTAGTGTGAAAAATGAATTT
>JAEZJW010000059.1 GCA_023415595.1 Bacillota bacterium | reverse complement strand
GGAATGTAAAACAATTCTTCCCGGTTCTGAGCGTAAGAAACAAGCGAGCGAGCCCGCGAACCCTCGGGACGCAGTACCGAGAGGTTTACGCGAGGAGACAAGAGGAATGTGAAACAATTCTTCCCGGTTCTGAGCGTAAGAAACAAGCGAGCGAGCCCGCGAACCCAAGGAACTGCGAAGAAGTACCGAGAGGTTTACGCGTTCTATGCATCATAAATATGAGGACATAATAAGATGAGAATTTCGTTAATCTGTGTGGGTAAATTGAAGGAGAAGTATCTGGTGATGGGAGTGGAGGAATACGTGAAGCGCCTCAGCAGATATTGTACCTTGGAAATTATTGAACTTCCCGATGAAAAGACACCGGATAATGCAGGAGAAGTCCTGGAGGAGCTTATCAAGAAGAAGGAAGGGGAACGGATTCTGAAGTCTATTAAGGCGGATTCCTATTGTATCGCTTTAGCCATCGAAGGAAAGCAGCTTACCTCCGAAGAGCTGGCTGAGAAGTTTAATTCCCTCGGGGTGTCCGGAACAAGTCATATCACCTTCATCATCGGCGGTTCCCTTGGACTCTCACAGGAGGTTCTTGGAAGGGCTGACGAAAAGCTCAGTTTTTCTAAGTTGACCTTTCCCCACCAGCTGATGAGGATGATTTTCCTGGAACAGCTCTATCGCTCTTACCGAATTATCCATAATCAGCCGTACCATAAGTGAAGAAGAGGTCGTGAATTATAGTAAAATATTTAGGTATAACGGAATTTATTGAAATAATCATGTGGTTTATAAATATCATAAATAAATATTTATTATAAGGAGGTAATTGTTATGAGTAGTTTGGAATTTGCCATTAATATGGAGTTGGAAGGCCGTGCGTATTATCTGGAGCAGGCTGATTTGTGTCAAAGTAATGAACTGAGAACAATTTTTTTGATTCTTGCCGATGCTGAACAGCAGCATGCAGATCTGTTGCTTCGGAGGCAAAGGGAAGAAGAGGTAACCTTGAAAGAGGATAGTATAGTTAAGGAAAAGAATTCTTTCTTTCATAACTTGGCTGATTTTAAGCCGGATGTGCCAAGAGCTTTAAAGCAGCTGGATGTCTATCAGTATGCAGCTGAGCAGGAGCAGAAGAGTATTGAACTCTATCAGGGCATGCTGGAAAAAGCCGAGGATTCCAAGGATAAGGAGCTGTTTACCTTCTTGATTAAGCAGGAAACGGAGCATCTCCACCTATTCGAGGATCTGGTTATCCTGTTGACACGCCCTGAAGAATGGGTTGAATCTGCAGAATTCGGAATTAGGGAAGAATACTGATCCTCAGGCCGTTTCTTACCTTATTCTTAACGGAAGCATGACTGTCTTCCACACAGATGCGGTTCTGAGCTTCTAATCGCTTGATTTGTCCCCTTGATAATTGAAACATTCTGCCAAGCAGCTTATCGAGACGCAGATCTATTGTATGCTTACATATAATTTCAATCTCTACAGCCTCCTTTAACTCAGGGAGGCTGATGTTATTTCCCTGTACTTCATACATGAGGCTTCCATAATCCATGACAGCCTTATTTCGAGTATGAATACCGGGATCAAAGGCATAGTGCCTTGCAAGCTCCGGATCATTATGAAGAAATTTATCATACAGCTCTTTGTCTATCGTCCTTCTGTCCCTGCGGGATAGAATCTCCATATTCCAGGTGGAGCTGCATTTTTGGCACAGATAAATTAACCATACATCTATATGGTTTTGATTGGCATTGACCCTGAAATTACTGCTGCAAAGAAAAGCAGATTGGCAGCCGCATTTTGGGCAGTTCTTTAAAACAATAGGAGAATTTTGCACAACGATCTCCCAAGGGTATTTTATCATATCATTACACTCCGTTCGTTTAATTAAGACCCGCAGAAAACAGCCCCGACCTGAGTAGCTAGAAACAGATCAGGCAGAGCGAATTTAAGCGGTATTTAGTTGGCGTCTTAATTAACGGTTAACGGGTGTAGTAATAGTTCATACCTCCTGTGATATAGCAATACTATATCACAGGTATATTGCGGTTGGTGTCTCAGACTTATTTAGGAACGAAGTTTAAGGCGATGCCCTCGGAGATGAAGGAGTGTTGTAAATAACCCAGTTCAAGGCGATAAATGCCGGAAGCCCCGGATCGGTCCACTCATAATGTAAGTGTAAGACTGATCCGGAGCTTCCGGCATTTAATTCATCATAAGTGAATCGGCTTACCGGTTCACTCTTGTTTATGTGCTTTTGTTTTATGATTATTCTTCTCTTTCAGCAGGATGCGCTGGATACTCTTCACGGACAGGTAATATTCCTCTGCAAGCTCGGCTGTTCGATAACCATTCCGAAATTTATCATAAATGTCCGCATCCCGTTTCATAATTTCTTTCTTATAATTTGTACTCGTACCCCATTCCTTGCGGTTATTATACTTCTTAGGAATGTACAGATAAAGCCCGTCTGCATACTCCTGAATCTGCTCCAATAGCTCACGGGGCAGGATACAATCTGCCTTTACATAGCTCATTTTGCTCCTCCTGATTGATATATTGCGGATGAGCAAAGGCTAAAATGACAAGTATTAATTTAAAATAACCTATATCATGCAATAGCCTCTGCTATGCATTCTTAACGTATCTTCTCATAAAAAACCTCGAATCAGTCCCGAAGGATGGATCCGAACTCCTTTCGTAATATTAATATTAAGCTGATTATAGCATAGGCCTGTTGAAGTTTCCAGATACTAACTTATTGTTTTGGAAAATGTAATTGGAAGCATAAAAAAACACCCGGAATCGTCGGAAGTTTCCTTCTGATGATAACCGGGTGTTTTTATATCTCAGCTTATGCTAAAGTTACATTAACAGCCTGCATGCCGCGCTGACCGCGCTCAAGATCAAATGTAACCTTCTGGCCTTCTTCTAAGGACTTGAATCCGCTAGAAGCGATACCGGAGAAGTGTACGAATACATCCTCGCCACCGTTATCATTAGTAATGAAACCGAAACCCTTTTGTGCGTTAAACCATTTTACTGTACCTTTGTTCATGAAAGATACCTCCTAATTAATTTTTTGCATTTTTGTTCATAAAAAATCACATATTTTTGTAAATCATTAATGTTATAATGACTTACAAAAATATGTGAGTTCATACATGACATTTAAAATACATTTAATACTATACCATGAAAATTCAAAGAAGTAAAGGGGAATTAGCTATAAAATTAATAAAACTTATGAAAAAATCAGCAATAAATCTTACTAATAACATTTCTCAATAAATTTAATCATAAATAAGGTACTATTTTAATTCTACTACTTATTATTGTCTTAATATCAGTAAATACAGACTTTATCATCGCCACAATGCGCCCCCGTGAACTGAAATGTTCATCACGCATAATTACTCGAACTGAATAGTGTGGGGATTATGATCCATGGAGAGACCATTTACCGCCATCGGTACTTAGGCTGTGACAGATGCCTGTCTGTCACAGCCTTATGTACCGTTATGTGCGGTAATTGAGTGAGAACGTGTCTCTCGTGGATTATAATCCCACGCTATTCCAGTACATCTTAAGCGTGATGAACATCACCAATTGAAGAGGGCGCCACATATGATTTGCGACGCCCCGAAGATGAATGAAAACTAAGTACGCAAAGCTGCGGCTATCTGATCAGGAGGTTTGGCAGTCTGCGTCCTTACATAAAACCGAAGTATCTCATGATTCCAAGGTAGATCCCATAAGCAAACTGATATTGATCATCCCTTAATTTCTGTGCATCAGAAGCATTCGTCAGATAGCCCAATTCAATCAATAGGGAGGGCATGGTAGTTCTTCGGAGCACGTACAGGGATTGATTCAGCCGGATCCCATTATTCTTGGTTCCAACAGTCTGGGTGATTCCTTCCATGATTTGCTGTGCCATCCAATTAGCCTGTGTACCGAACTGGTATAGGTAAATTTCAGTTCCGTTGATTGCCGGATTTGGGTTCGCATTACAGTGAATACTGATGAAGTAATCTGCCGGCCATTCGTTAGCCATACGGACTCTTTCTCTAAGACTGGAAGCATTCGTAGTACCTAAGACAGTAGTCGGAGTCGGCCTGGATAGGCGGACCTCAAACCTTGGATCGGCGTCCAGCAGATTAGCAAGGTATACTCCTACCTGATATGTGATGTTTTCTTCGTTCAAACCGTTGCCTACTGCTCCGGTATTGTGGTAGCCGGTAGGGTTATGGCCCTGATCTATAAATATCTTAATTGCCAAAGGAGTACTTCCTTTCCTTAACTTTGCAGATCATTGCATCGTTATTCCAGATATCATTACGCTGATGAAACCGACAAATGCATAGACTTCTACCAAGTAGAAATGAATACATTCGCCGGACAGATCTGCTTATTATTATAGTAATATCATATTCGCTTGGGGGAAAGATGTTACTCCCAAACATAAATCCCAGTGAAACAGGATGGAAAAAATAGTTCAGTTATGGTATACTTGCAATAAGGTCCGGTCCAAGCAATCAATCCGGACTACAATTAACTGCAGGAAAAGTCCATCTACTAAGGTGCTTATGAGGGGGACCAGGAATGGGGAGATTCTTAAAAGGTATCAGCAAGAACAGGGTAATCAGTGTCGCATTGGTCAGCAGTCTGGCTGTAGGATGTGTGATTATCCTAATTGGAATGTCATTTTATAAGAACCGTATCGCCGGTATCGCATCAGCGGATACGGTTAATTATCATAAATACCAATATCATTATGCGATTATCTCAGAAGAGTCGGATGCTCCCTTCTGGGAGGATATTTATCAGGGGGCGCTAAATCAAGGAGTAGAGCAGGATATTTATGTGGAAAAGATAGGAAACAATCTTCAGGCATCCTATCAACTCGATGATCTGATGAAAATCGCGATTGCCTCGAAGGTGGATGGGATTATCATTGAACCCAACGGGACGGAAGAAATAACAAATCTGATTAATAAAGCGGAAGCAGCCGGGATACCGGTAATTACAGTTCTTAAGGATGCTCCGGAGAGCAACCGTACCAGCTTTGTCGGAATTAACAGCTATAATCAGGGGCTGACCTATGGCAAGCAGGTGCTGGAAGTCGTGAAGGAAGGCAGAAAGAAGGTTACTGTATTACTAAATTCGGATAGTAAGGATACCAATCAAAGCACGATCTACTCCAATATTTCTGAAATTGTTGCAGGTACCGGAGCCGAACTCGAAACGGCTACCGTGAATACGCAGAGTACCTTCAGCTCGGAAGAAGATATCCGTGATATTATCATGTCCGAGAATCCTCCTGAGGTGTTGGTCTGCCTGCCTGAGATAGACACGGTAACTGCTTATCAGACTCTGGTGGATTATAATAAACTAAATGATATTACAATCATCGGATTTTATGATTCTGACCTGATTTTAAGGGCAATCGAGATGAATAACATCCATTCCACCATGACGATTGATGCCAAACAGATGGGAGCATATTGCGTGGAGGCTTTAACTGAATTCCGGATTTCAGGACAGGTGAGTGACTATTTCTCTGTAGACATCAGTGTCATTAACAGCGGTAACGTAAAGTATTATATGGAAACTAAGATGCAGGATGAGGATAAACAACAATAGCTTTTGAGGCGTACAATGCATTGAAACTTAAGAGGTGCTTATGGGAAAGAAAATCAGGAAGGGATCTATCCGTTTACGGTTGGTCATAGTTTTTGCCTTTACTACAGGCGTAGTATTCTTTGTCAATATGTTCATGTATTTTAATATCAATAAATCCATCAATACAATTGATAAGGTCTATGTTAGTAATGTGGGCTTAAATGAGCTTTTGGATTCCATTACTATGCTTCACGGTTATGTATATGAGTATCTGAATACGAAAAGCACGGATGCCCTGGAAAACTATTACCGCAGCGAACAGGATTACCGCAGTCTGATTGACGGACTGAAGGGTGATATCGCCGGTAATGATATGCTGATCATGCAGAAGAATATCAAGAACATGTCAGAAACCTATCTCGACCTTCTGGATCAGGCTGTAGATGCTAAGAGAGGCCGTAATATTGAAAAATATAAGGTTAAGAATGAAGAAGCTACCAATATGTTCGATTATATCAGTACCTATATCAGCAGCCTGAATAACGAGCAGTTTAAATATAACTCCAGTAATTATGAACTCCTTCGGATGTCCTTAAGCTATCTCGAGGTAGTCTCTACCTCTGTACTCCTGGTCATTATGGTGTTCAATGTGGTGCTGATTGTAATTGTAACGAGGAGCATTACCGGTCCGCTGATGAAGCTGACGGAAGCAGCCAATGAAGTAGCAGCCGGTAACTTTGAAGTGGATCTGGTTCATGTGGATTCCTCTGACGAGGTGGAAATCGTGACGAAAGCCTTCAATACCATGACGGTCAGCATTCATCAGTATATTATCAAGACGAAGGAAAGCATGGAGCTGGAAAGCCGTATGAAGGAAAAGGAACTGATGATGACCAACCATCTGAAGGATGCACAGCTGAAATATCTGCAGGCTCAGATTAATCCTCATTTCCTGTTTAATACACTGAATGCGGGAGCTCAGCTTGCCATGATGGAGGGGGCTGATAAGACCACGCTGTTCATTGAGAATATGGCGGATTTCTTTCGCTTTAACATGAAGAGCTTTGATCAGGATTCAACGATACGGGATGAAATTAAGCTGGTGGATAGTTACATCTATATCCTGAATGTCCGTTTTTCCGGCAGCATCCATTTTAATAAGGAGATTGATGAAGAGGTCCTGGATGTACGCGTACCCAGTATGATATTGCAGCCGGTAGTTGAGAACGCAGTCAACTATGGGATCAGGGACATCGATTATGAAGGGGAAATCCGACTAGCTGTAACCCAGGAGGAGGATATCATCAATATCATCATATCGGATAACGGAGCCGGCATGGACCAGAACACGATAGACAGAGTCATGAAAGCCATCCATGGACAGGCAGATGCCAGAGAGGCCCATATCACAAAGGATTCAAACGGGATTGGACTTGGTAATGTGATTAACCGTCTTAGGCTGTATTATGACAAGGAGGATGTATTTGAAATCCATAGTGCCGGACGATACCAGGGGACCAGAGTTACCATTCGGATTCCTAAGAAAGCTCTCCCGGGTCTATTAGCAGAGAGACAAACAGAAGTTATTGAAGAACACCCGTCCGACAGTGATATTGTTTCGGCTGTTCCAATCGCTAAACTATGATTTCTGATGCTGATAATGATTGCAGGCCAATCCCTGCAGCACCATTTAGAGGAAGATAGGAGTAAAACTACTATGTATAAAATAATGCTGGCGGACGACGAAGGTATTGTAATCGATTCTCTGAAATTCATAATCGAGAAGAATTTTGGCGGGGACTGCACAATTGAATATGCCACAACGGGCAGAAGTGTCATTGAACTGGCTGAGAAATTCAAACCTGATATCGCGATCATGGATATTCAAATGCCCGGAATCAACGGTATTGAAGCCATGAAAGAGATCAGAAAAACGAATACCTCCACAATCTTTATCATTATGACTGCCTTTGATAAGTTTAATTATGCAAAGGAAGCGATTAATCTTGGGGTATTGGAATATCTGACGAAGCCTGTGAACCAATCCGTCATTACAAATGTGCTGCAGAAAGCAATGGATATCATAGAAGAAGAACGTAAGAAACGGAGCAATGACCTCTTAATCCGCGAGAAGCTGGAGATCGTCATACCGATTATTGAGAGTGATTTTATCTATGCTGTGTTATCCGGAGATGACTATACGAGAGAGAAGGATAACTTCTGTAATCTGTTAGGAATCAAGGAGGAGTATGGCATGATGATGGTACTGGAATTCGGAGATTCCCTGGTTGAGGGAACACTTACGAATCCGGTTGGTATCAGTGTAAAGGCGCAATCCTTCTATCCTACGGTCCGTGAAAGTCTGAAGGAGGAACTGCACTGCATCGTAGGTCCCATTATGGTCAATAAGATTGTGGCATTCCTGCCCTGTGACAAATCCCAGCTGGAATATGATGACCGTACCCTCCTGATTGAGAAAGCAAGGCAGCTGATCAGAGACCTGATGAAGCGGATTGAAGTCCAGTTCAAAATTGGCATTGGATCTGTGGTACCGCTGCAAAAGCTGGCAGACTCTTACAAGGAAGCGATAAATGCAGTCAGAAGCAGCAAAGGAAGGGTAGCTCATGTCAAGGACCTTGCGATTGGCTGCGAATACGAGAGTGACTATCCGATTGATACGGAAAGTGCTTTGTTTGACCGAATAGAAAAGGGAGATCTGGAGGGTACGAAGACCGAGGCAAATCTGTTCTTTGACTGGATGGTGGAACACTATCCTGACTGTGAGATGGATATCAAGCTAAAGGTACTGGAATTTATCCTGTTTGCCGAGCAGAAGGCCTTCTTAAGCGGTGGAATGACCTACTTCTTCCGGTATCGCAAGGACTATCTCCAGACTGTGATACAGACGAATAATTACGAACAGTTAAGAAAATGGTTTCTCGATAAAGTAACGGAGGCCTGTCGGAACGTTATTACGAAGAAGGAAGAGCAGGCCAGCGGCATTATCAAAAAGGCTAAAGCATACATCGAAGATAATTATCATAAGGATATTTCCCTGGAGGACGTATCCAGGACAGTAGATATCAGTTCCTACTATTTCAGCAAGCTGTTCAAGGAGGAGACAGGAGAGAACTTTATTGAATACCTGACAAATATCAGGATTGAGCAGGCGAAGAAGCTTTTACAGAATAGGGAGTTGAGCATTAAGAACATCTGTGTTGACACTGGTTACAGTGACCCGAATTATTTCAGCAGGATATTTAAAAAGCAGGTTGGTGTTACTCCGACAGAATATCGGGAAAAACTTGTTTAGATCTTTAATTATTTTGAAAGGTACGGGTGTAAGCATGAAAAAGAGGGGAATGGTACTGTTAATCTGTCTTGCTCTTATGATGGGACTGACAGGTTGCAGTGATAAGAAGGAACAGACGGACGAGGCCGATGTTACCGAGAAGAAGATCCAGATTGGACTGTCCTTTGATTCCTTTGTCATAGAGCGGTGGCAAAGGGACAGGGATGTCTTTGTCTTCACGGCGGAAGAGCTTGGAGCTGAGGTCAATGTTCAGAATGCAAATGGAGATGTACAAAAACAGATCTCACAGATCGAATATTTTATTGATAAGAAAATGGATGCAATTGTCGTGATCGCTGTTGATTCGCAAGCCTGCAGTGAGGTGCTGAAGAAGGCAAAGGATGCGGGCATTATCATTGTTGCTTATGATAGGCTGCTGCGGAATTCCGATGCGGATCTATATATCTCCTTCGATAATGAGCAGGTGGGAAGGCTGATGGCACAGACACTGGCAGATCATATCGAGGATGACGGCAATATCATCGCTATCTTCGGACCGACCACGGACAATAATGTCCAGTTGGTAGAACAGGGCTTTCAGGACGTCATGGAGGACAGTAAACTGAATGTGATCTACTCGGTCAATGCGGTGAACTGGACTGCGGAGGCAGGATATGATGCAATTAATGAAGCTCTGAAGATTACGGAAGAGATCGATGGAGTCTTCTGCGGTAATGACAATCTGGCAACAGAAGCGGTCCGCGCCTTATCTGAGAACCGGATGGCAGGAGCGGTCATCGTAACCGGCCAGGATGCTGAGCTGGCTGCCTGCCAGAGGATCGTGGAGGGAACTCAGACCATGACGGTATATAAACCGGTGGATAAGCTGGCTAAGGCAGCGGCGGAATATGCCGTAAAGCTGGCTAAGGGTGAAGAGATAGATGTAAAGGCTACAATATTTGATGGAGCCAAGGACGTGCCTTATGTAAAGCTTGAGCCGATTGCGGTAACGAAAGAGAATATAGATGAGATCATTATTGACGGTGGCTTCCAGAGTAAGGAGGAGGTCTATCTGAATGTACCTTCGGAGATGGAGGAGTAATTCACAATACTAGTAAAAAATTGCCAAATGAATAGCATTATTTTGTTATTCCTTCATCAAACAAAATCCTACTCCAATTTTTTGTTATAAAAATGTACGGTATATTGCAAGGAAGTCCTATTTGATCTGTGGTATATTGTATATGTAGTTATTGAATTATGTGTCAAAAGGTGCTGCGCACCCTTCCGAATACAATATATTGATATGCAAGCACGCTTGCAATAGCACTATATTATATTCGAAAGCACCGAAGGTGCTTTTGACACGATATTCAATATAGTAATAACAAATTAAAGGGAGGATTTATTGTATGAAGAAAAAGTTAATAGGTATTCTTCTTTGTGTCGCTATGGTTGCTTCCATGTTAGTAGCATGCGGCAAGAAAGATGATGCAGCAACCGGCGCTAAGGGCGGAGACAAGACCATCGGTGTTTGTATGCCGACAAAGACATTACAGCGTTGGAACCAGGATGGCGCTAATATGAAGAAGGAATTAGAGGCAGCTGGATATAAGGTAGATCTGCAGTATGCAGATGATGATATCCCGACTCAGGTTTCTCAGATCGAGAACATGATCGCTAGCAATGTAAGCGCTTTAGTTATCGCTTCCATCGATGGTGATTCCCTTGGAACCGTTTTAGCTCAGGCTAAAGCAAAGAACATTCCTGTTATCGCTTATGACCGTTTGATCATGAACACAGACGCTGTTTCCTACTATGCAACCTTCGATAACTACATGGTTGGTACAAAGCAGGGTCAGTACATCGAAACAGCATTAGACCTTAAGAATGCTGCTGGTCCTTTCAATATCGAGCTGATTACCGGTGACCCTGGTGATAACAATGCTAAATTCTTCTTCAATGGTGCAATGGATGTTCTGAATCCTTACATTGAAGCAGGTAAATTAGTAGTTAAGTCCGGTCAGACTGATTTCGCTGCTGTTGCAACCGCTGGTTGGAAAACAGAGAACGCTCAGACCAGAATGGAAAACATCATTTCTTCCTTCTATGCAGATGGCACACAGCTTGATGCAGTTATGGCTTCTAACGATTCAACAGCACTTGGTGTTGCAAATGCTTTAACAGCATCCTATACCGGTAAGTATCCTATTCTGACTGGTCAGGACTGCGACATTGCTGCCGTTAAGAATATGCTTGCTGGAAAACAGTCCATGTCAATCTTCAAGGATACCCGTACCTTAGCAACTCAGGTTGTTAAGATGGTAGATGCTATCATGAAGGGTGAAAAGGCTGAAGTAAATAATACTACCGATTATGATAATGGTAAGGGTATTGTTCCTTCCTTCCTTTGCGAGCCTGTATTTGCAGATGTTAATAACTACAAGACACTGTTAATCGATTCCGGATATTATACAGAAGATCAGTTAAAGTAATCCTAAAGTAATTGCTATAGCTAATATACAGGCAGGATAACATCCTGCCTGTATTATCATCAGGGGGATGCCCCCGCTGATGATATGCCTCCGGCGGATGCGCATGCGCAATTACGCCAGAGCGTACTTGATTATAGTCTATCATATAAATAAAATAATCATGCAATAGATCGGCCGGTATTTGCAGGTATGAAAGGTACTACAATGAAAACCTGCATTTTTTCGTTGTAAATTAATCTGTTTAGGAATTTGGAGGGGGATACAATTGGCGAAAGTATTACTCGAAATGAAAAATATCACCAAAACTTTCCCTGGCGTTAAAGCACTTGATAACGTTAACTTAAAAGTTGAAGAGGGCGAAATCCACACGCTCGTAGGTGAGAATGGTGCTGGTAAATCCACACTGATGAATGTTTTAAGCGGCATCTATCCTTATGGATCCTATGAGGGAGAGGTGCTTTATGATGGCAAGACATGCCATTTTACTAATATTAAGGACAGTGAAGAAAAGCGTATTGTAATCATACATCAGGAATTAGCGTTAGTTCCCTATATGACAATCGGTGAAAATATGTTCCTCGGAAATGAATGAGGAAAAGCATTTGCGATAGACTGGAATGAAACCTATGATAAAGCGGATAAGTATCTCCGGATCGTAGGACTTCAGGAATCATCAAGAACCCTGATTAAAGATATTGGTGTCGGTAAGCAGCAGCTGGTTGAGATAGCGAAGGCTCTGGCAAAGAATGCGAAGCTGCTGATCCTGGATGAGCCGACTGCTTCCTTGAATGAGAAGGATTCGAAGGCACTCCTGGATTTACTGTTGCAATTTAAAAAAGAGGGTATGACTTCTATTCTCATATCCCACAAGCTAAATGAGATATCCTATATCGCTGATAGCATTACAATCATCCGCGATGGTTCTACCATTGAAACGCTTTACAAAAATGTGGATACCATCACGGAGGACAGGATCATTAAGGGCATGGTTGGAAGAAGTATATCCGATCGTTTCCCGAAAAGAGAGCAGAAAAATATCGGTGATATAGCGCTGGAAATCGAGGACTGGAATGTGTATCATCCGATCTACGATGACCATAAGGTAGTTGATCATGTCAGCATGAAGGTTAAGAAGGGTGAAGTGGTTGGTATAGCCGGCCTTATGGGCGCCGGCCGGACAGAGCTGGCGATGAGTGTCTTCGGTAAAAGCTATGGCACGAACATCTCGGGCAGAATCAAGATCAATGGGAAAGAAGTTCATCTGAAGGATGTAAGCTCTGCTATCCAACATAAACTGGCCTATGTGACCGAGGATCGTAAAGGAAACGGACTCATTCTGTCTAATTCCATCAAGCATAATACTACCCTGGCTAACTTATCCGGTGTTAGTAACCGAGGCGTTATTGATGAAGATAAAGAGTATAAAGTAGCTCAGGATCAAAGGGAGAAGCTGAACATTAAATGTCCGACCGTAGAACAGAATGTTGGTAACTTAAGTGGTGGTAACCAGCAGAAGGTACTATTAGCAAAATGGATGTATGCAGATCCGGATATTCTGATATTGGATGAACCTACCAGAGGTATTGACGTAGGTGCAAAATATGAGATTTACTGTATTATTAACCGCTTAGTTGCTGAAGGCAGATCGGTCATCGTGATTTCGTCAGAGCTTGCAGAAGTAATCGGTATGTGTGACCGTATTTATATTATGGAAAGCGGCAAAATTGTCGGTGAAGTAGAAGGAACGGGAGCAACTCAGGAAAATATTATGGCGCATATTTTGAAATCAAGCAATAAAGGAGCGTAAACAATGAACAAAGCAAAAGTATTATCATTTATTAAAGCAAACACGATGGTGATTGCATTAATCATAATTACTGCATTCTTTGTCTGGAAGACCGGTGGGAAGATCATGCTCCCGCAGAATGTCAGTAACTTAATCTCTCAGAATGCGTATGTATTCATCTTAGCAACCGGTATGCTGCTTTGTATCCTGACGGGTGGTAATATCGATCTGTCCGTAGGGTCCATTGTTTGCTTCGTTGGTGCTACCGGAGCAACCCTGATGGAAAATAAAGATGTGAATTGGGTCATCGCAGTTATCTTTATGCTGATTCTTGGTATTGCGATTGGTGCTTGGCAGGGCTTCTGGATTGCATATGTACGTATTCCTCCGTTTATCACTACTTTAGCTGGTATGTTAATCTTCAGAGGACTTTCGAATGTTGTTTTGGACGGATTAACTGTTTCCTTAACAAATACAACCTTTATCAAGCTGTTTGGCGGCGGAGCGGACTGCTATATTCCTGACTTCTTCAAAGTTGAAGGCTTCAATTTAACAGCCATGCTGGCTGGTGTGATTGCCTGTGTGCTTTATCTGGTGCTTCAGATTCAAAGCAGAATAAAAAAAGCTAAAAAAGGCTATGAAATGGAACCCATGGTGAATATGCTTGCTAAGTCAGTTATCATTTCAGCTGTTATCTTAGCCTTTACCTATCAGCTGTCAAGATACAGAGGTATTCCTACTGCCCTGGTTATTGTAGTTATTGTTGTCCTGGTCTATGGTTATATCACCTCAAAAACAACAGTCGGTCGTCATTTTTACGCAGTTGGCGGTAATGAAAAAGCAACAAAGCTTTCCGGTATTAATACGAACAGAATATACTTCCTGGCATATACCAATATGGGCTTCTTATCAGCTTTGGCAGGTATGATGACCATTGCCCGCCTGACTTCGGCACAGCCTTCCTACGGTCAGAACTATGAGCTCGATGCAATTGGTTCTTGCTTCATCGGTGGTGCCTCCGCTTATGGCGGTATCGGTAAGGTATCCGGAGTTATCATCGGTGCTTTGCTAATGGGTGTCATCAACCTTGGTATGAGTATCATGGGTGTGGATGCCAACTGGCAGAAGGTGGTTAAAGGCGGCGTTCTTCTGGGAGCAGTAATATTTGACGTAGTATCTAAGAAGAAAAGCAACTAATACGGTATGATGTGATGTAATAATCCCTATACATATCATCCAACAAAGAATTTGATTTATGGCTCTGTCTCCGGTGCGTGGAAATGATTAAGATCATGCCAGTTACCGGAGATGGGGCTATTTTTGATTACATGAATAATGAATATCTGCTTGAAATCATTAATAGTCCATCCTCGGGCAAATTTCTTCCGGGTTCTTGAATTATATACCGGGCACATGCTACAATGTTAAGCGAACCATATGACTAGAAACTTAAATAGTACGAATAATAATCTTAGTTGATGTTTCGAATGACGGTGATAAAGCTTAGCGATAAAACAGGCTATTAGTTTATTTTCGAATGGAGGGAAAGAGAATGAATGAAGAATTGGGAACCTTGGACCTATACTTAAAGGAACTGTTTATCAATTCTAATTTTGATGAAATGAAGGATATCCTTAAGGATAAACCAGATGAAACCGTGAAGGAGCTATCCGATTATAATTGGAATATCATAAAGAAATATTATGATATGGAGAACTTCAATGTTTTATTCCAGCATTATAAATTTGTTGCCTACTCCTGTTATCTGGTAGAATACTCCAACAAGCGAGGGTTAATCGATAATGATGTATTTACCATTATGCTGTCTGTTTATAATGATATCTATGAATCGAACCGGAAGCAGCGCAGCCAGTAGGACGGTTTGTTAAGTGATTGACAAAATAGGAATAAACTTGTAAAATGTGCTACATAGCACAACAGTCGATGTTTGGGAGGTAGGTTCATGAAGTTAATGATTCCTGACGGCTATCAGCCGATACTGGATATTAAAGAAACTGAGATCGGAATTAAATACGTAAAGGATTTTTTTGAGAGAGAGCTGGCGAAGCAGCTTAATCTTACCAGGGTATCTGCACCGTTATTTGTTAAGCCGGAGACCGGACTGAATGATAACTTAAATGGTGTAGAACGGCCGGTCAGCTTCGGTATTAAGGAGCAGGACGAAGCAGTCGTTGAGATAGTACACTCCCTCGCAAAGTGGAAAAGACAGGCTTTAAAGCGTTATGGATTTATGCTTGGGGAAGGCCTTTACACCGATATGAATGCCATCCGCCGGGACGAAGAGACGGATAATATCCATTCCATCTACGTGGACCAGTGGGACTGGGAAATGGTAATCGAAAAATGTGACCGTAATGTAGATACCTTAAAGAGTATCGTTAACAGAGTATATAAGGCACTGCGCAATACGGAAAAGTATGTGGCAGTCATGTATGATCATGTGAAGGAGATTCTCCCGGATCATATTACCTTTGTAACCTCCCAGGAGCTTGAGGATCGTTTCCCGAAGCTTACTCCGAAGGAGAGAGAGTATGAGATAGCAAAGGAGAAGGGTGCTGTCTTCATTATGCAGATCGGAGGAGCACTCGCTTCAGGAGAAAGGCATGACGGCAGAGCACCGGACTATGATGACTGGAAATTAAACGGAGATATCATCGTATATTATCCTGTTCTGGATATCGCCTTGGAGCTGTCCTCCATGGGTATCCGTGTGGATGAGGATTCCCTGCTGGAGCAGCTTAAGATCAGTAATTGCCTGGATCGGGCAGAGCTTCCCTTCCAGAAGGCATTAATTAACAAAGAGCTTCCGTATACCATTGGCGGAGGAATCGGACAGTCCAGAATCTGTATGTTCTATCTGCGCAAGGCACATATCGGGGAAGTGCAATCCTCTGTATGGCCGGCAGAGGTAATCGAAGCAGCAGAGCAGAAGGGGCTGGATCTCCTGTAAGGAGCAAGGACAAATGATAAATTTATATCTCATACGTCATGGCAGACAAAACAGTACTCTCTGTAATGTGGATGTGGAGCTCTCTTCCATTGGCCAATCACAGACAGAATTACTTAGGAAGCGTCTGGAGAGTTATCCGATTGACGCTCTATATTGCAGTCACCTGATCCGGGCGAAACAGACGGCGGAAATCCTCAATCAGGGACTGAAGCTTCCGATTATCATTCGAGAGGAGCTGCAGGAAATATCCTTCGGTTTACTGACGGGCATGACAGAACAATATATTTGGGAACATTTTCGTGAGTTCAAAGAAGAGCAGTATAAGCTCCTTGATGATATCCCATATCCGGGAGGAGAAAATGGTACCTCAGTATATGAAAGAGCTATGCCCATCCTACAGGAGATTCTTCAGAGTGGTAAGAAGAATATCGTAATTGTGACCCATGGCGGTGTCATCCGGGTCCTTCTTGCTGCACTTTTTGGCAAGACTCAGGCGAAACGTTTCCTGTTTGGAGTATCCTTGGAGAATACCAGTATCACTGGGCTGGTATATAACCCGGAGAATGACCGCTTTTATCTGGAACGTTTTAATGATCATGCCCATCTGGAGAACCATTCGGAGCTTTTGCGTAAGAATTGATTAAACATTAAAGAATACCAGCCTGGCAGGCATTCTTTAATCATGAATTGCCCGCAGCAGTATGTTATCTTCAAACTGCTGCGGGCATAATTTTTGCTTTTTCTTATTAAGTTAAAAAACTGCAGTGTCCGGATGGGGACCTGTGCGGCCTATGGGTTCCAGTGCTTTTAAGGCTTCGATATCCTCCTCCGTGATTTCAAAATCAAAGATATCTGCATTCTCCCGAATCCTGTCTGCTGTGGAAGCCTTCGGCAACGGAAGGAAACCATGCTGAATACTCCATCGAAGAAGAAGCTGGGCCACAGTTTTGTGATACTTCTTAGCGGTCTCAATCAGGAGAGGGTGCTCCAAATGCCCCTTGATCAACGGACTCCAGGCTTCTACGATCATTCTGTGGTCCTTACAATAGGTAACTGCTTCTCTCTGGACATATTGGGGATGCAGCTCGAGTTGGTCCACCATTGGGGCAATCTTTGCTGATTCTAAGATTGCATCCAAATGATGATCCAGGAAGTTGCTGACTCCGATGGCTTTGATTTTTCCGGCTTGATATAATTCTTCAAAGGCCTTCCAACTGCCCTCATTCATTTCCTTCCAGTTATCATGAAACTGTGCAGGTCTGGGCCAGTGTATCAGATAGAGATCCAGATATTCGAGCCCAAGATTATACATGGTTAGCTCAAATGCCTTCAGGGTATTCTCATAGCCATGATCGGGGTTATCCAGTTTACTGGTGATGAATAATTCACTTCTTTTCAGTCCGCACCCACGGATAGCCTTACCTACAGCAGCCTCGTTCTGATAGGCATATGCGGTATCGATATGGCGGTAGCCAGAGTCAATGGCTGTTTTTACAATATCAACAGTATAATCGTCATTGAGGAGTTTCCAAGTTCCAAAACCAACACAGGGTATTTTCACACCGTTGGATAAAACGTAACTGTCTTGAACACTATTCATATCAGTATTCCTCCTTCCGAAATGCGGATTAATTCTACGTTAATACCTAGTATACCCAATCCTGATCAATCATAGCACGCTTTATAGAAGAAAGGTGATTTTAATCCTGTATATACAATCAGGTGGCATCATTAAACTTATTCAGTTCTTCCTCTAGGAAGGATAGCTGTTCCTCCCTGGTCTGAGGAGTCCAGTGACCGTGAAGAGAATAATTAAAATCCAAACCCTTAAGATCGTTATAATATTTATGTAGCAGCTCAGGGTAATATTTTGGTTCTCCGTGATGAAGGTCTTCTGAATCACTATCCCCAATAAAAATGAATTTCTCCTCGGGCAGATAGAAGATCACGCTGTCCTCCGAATGGGAGCCCCCTATACGTAGCATATGGCAGGTGATGCCGCCTAGATCTAATTTCAAATCTTCCTCGAACACGATATCTGCGGGAACGATACGGATTTCATTTCGATCGGGATATTCCTTTTTGATCATATCGGTACAAAAACGAATATCTTCGCCGCTTTGAATTCTTGCTTCCATGGCTTCGTCACTGAAAGACCAGCCCGACATGTTAATCAGCAAATCATTGGTTTTACGGCAGGCGATGGAGACAGCCTTAACCGCATGAAGACCATAGGTGTGATCCCAGTGCCAGTGAGTAATACCTACAAAATCAGGTTTCTTCAAGCCTTCCTTCTCCAGCTCCTCCATAAATAGCTTTACATGCTCCACAGAATTCCCTGCATCAATCATAAGGGAATACTTATCACCCCGGATATATCCGAGATTGGGACGGTCGGTTTTCTGATCATAGGGAAGATAATAAATTCTATCAGATATTCTGTTCAATGGCTTCGCCCTCCTTCTTCGCATTAAATTTCAACCAAAGTGCAACTCCGTCATTGATATTACTGTCAATCACAGCATCCGCCTTCTCCTTCAGTTCTTCC
>JAEZJW010000115.1 GCA_023415595.1 Bacillota bacterium | reverse complement strand
AGAATACCTTTCTCTCACCCTACAGTATCGCCATGGCTTTATCGATGCTGTATAATGGCGCAGATAAAGGCACCAGGGAGGAGATGGCTAAGCTTCTGGGGTATGATCTTCTGGAAGGCTATACATCCGACTATAACGAAGCAGCCAACCATTATGTAAATGCGAATAACAGTCTGCTGATGAGGTTGTTGCAAGCCGCTTCGTATTCTAGAGTCAAGCTCAATACCGCGAACGCTATCTGGCTGGCGAAGGAGGGAGAGTTCAGTGATCAGCTCGAAACAGCTCTTTTAGCACCGGCCCGTTACTATTATGATGGCGATATTTTCAATGTGGATTTTAAGAAAGAGGAAACGCTTAAGGAAGTAAATCAATGGGTGTCAAAGAAGACGAATGGAATGATTGATCCCTTCCTGGATGGTTTTTCAGATCCGGAGAGTACTAGGGTATTTCTGGCAAATGCAGTGTATTTTAACGGAGAATGGAAGCTTCCCTTTGAACCGAAGGATACAAGGGAGGCAACCTTCTACGGGGAGAAGGAACCCACCAGGGTTGATATGATGCATCTTTTTGAGGAGAAATTCCGGTATTACAACGAGGGAGGAATGCAAGGAATAGAGCTTCCCTACGGGAGCGGAACGATTGTTATGGATATCCTGATTCCCGAAGATAAGCAACAATCCATTCAGGAGCTTTATGAAGGGCTGACATCAAAGGAGAAGGATGGTTTCTTCGGGAAGCTGGATAAAGCAGAAGTAAAAGAAATCGGAACCCTTGGAGTCCCGAAGTTTGAATTGGAATACAGTGTTGACGAGCTGAATGATATTCTGATCGGAATGGGAATGCAAGAGGCATTTTCCAGGCAGGACGCAGATTTTGAGCTGATCGGGAAGAAGCTATATGTCAGCCGTGTGACCCATAAGGCGATGATCAGGGTAGAGGAATGGGGAACCGAAGCGTCCGCTGCGACTGGAATCGAGGTAGCTACAACAGCAGCACTGGCTGAGCCACCGTTAAATTTCATCGCAGATGTTCCGTTCCTATTCTTCATCCGGGATACTGCTACGGATACCATTCTGTTCATGGGCAGCATGATGCAGCCCCAGGTCAAATGAGTTAAGTCTTATTAAGTCTGATATGCGGATACTTAAGGGGACCATATTTCCCTTGATGGAGTTAAAAGTTGTGATTGTTTCAAATATGTTATTTTGATTCAGAATTTAAATTATATCTGAGGAGCACGAAGATGGAGCATAGCAGTGTACGGAAGCTGTGGCAGGAATATCTGGCAGCGAACGGAAAGCAGGAAGAGGAGGCGAATAAGAGATATACTTCCTGGCATTTCTGTGATAATAAGAAGGATGCGGAGGAACTGGTAGAATTGGTGCTGCAGGGAGTGAAGCGTGCGACTGCCTCCCTATATGCCTGCTATGAATATGAGCAGGAGGAACCGCCAAAGGCAGGGAATTATAGTGTAATTACTGACTGGGACGGTATCGCCAGATGTATTATTGAGACTACCGGGGTACAGCTGTTTCCCTTCAATCAGGTGCCACCCGAGTTTGCAGCCACAGAAGGAGAAGGGGATGGATCCCTTGAATATTGGCGAAGGGTCCATTGGGATTGTTTCACCAGAGATATGGCAGAGATGGGGGGAGAGCCTTCCGAGGATATGCTGGTGGTTTGTGAAGAGTTTCAGGTTGTTTATAGATCTGATAGATCTGGCCTATAGTCACAAATAATGATCTCACAACAGTGATTAAGATTATTATAACGAGAGAAGAGTTATAAAACAGAAGGGCTATACCGAGAACCGCAGGGATGTTATATAAACTGACATCATCTGCTGCTGTGTTCCTGGCATAGCCCTTTTATGAATGTGATAATAATTAATTCTTTCGAGCACTATATAAGCTTATATTAGGTACGTGTACCAGCTTCCTCGGTTCCGATTCCTACTTGGCGGTTGCGCCTGCTTTCTCAATGACAGTTAATAAATCACCGACACCTACTGTGACGGAGGAGGTAAGATCGGCTGCTGTCGGAGAACCTTCTTCGTTTACTGCGATCGCTTTCACATCTGCTACCGTCTTACCAACGATATAATCAGAGAAGGCCTTGGCCTGCTCAAACCATTCCTTACCGATTCCGGAAGCCTTTCTCATTCCATAAGCATCTCCGAGTTCGCACTTGGTCTTGATTTCAGCAGTAAGATCAGAGGTAATCTTACCTTCCTTGGAGAAATTAATATTAGCCTGAGAAGCATCGATGATACTGCTGGTGATCTTGCCGTCCTTATTCAGGGTAATTACGCCATAATGGGTATAAGCCTGTGCAAGCCCGTCCTTATCACTTACACTTACAGAATGACCGAGTCCTGAAATCAAACCTAGTCCGAGCTTATCCCCGGTGGAGGCACCCAGGTCCTGTGCGCCATTTACAGCCTTCTCTACAGCCTTTACAATATCATCGATTGTGACAGTAACGGAAGAGGTAAGATCAGCAACTGCCGGAGCACCTTCTTCATTCAGGGCAATTCCTTTCACCTGATCCAGGGTCTTGCCAATGACATAAGCCTCTAATGCCTTAGCCTGCTCATACCATTCCTTGCCGATGCCGGAAGCCTTCTTCATCCCGTAAGCATCCCCCAGCTCTTTCTTAGAGACAAATTCTGTTGCCATATCCGTAGTCAGCTCGCCGGCCGCTGAGAAGTTGATCTTAGGCTGGATCACATCAATGATGCAATTCACAATGACACCCTTATCGTTCACCAAAACCGCTACTGCGGTTGAATCTGCCTCAACCAATCCGTCTGCATCCGCTGTGGCATCCTTGGATTTAGCGGCGGTTGTGATAACGGCCAAGCCGGTCTTAGCCTTCCCACCGGCGCCCGTCTCTTTTGATTTAGTACAGGCAGTAAAGACTGTCATTACCATGGCTGCACATAATAGTAGCGCTAATAATTTCCTCATAATAATCCTCCCTTAATTTATAAATAAATACCTTATTTTGGTGATTAAATGTTACCACATTTTACCTATGCAGTCAATATTATATAACAACTCCGGACTTCGTAAAGCTATATTTTGAAAATATCAAATAGTACGGGATATAATTCGTCAATTATATAATCGACTACTGCAGAAAAATATTCTTTCATTGAATTACATAAGGATTGTTGCTATAATATTCCGGTAAAAATATGTTTCCCTCTGGGGGAGAGGAAAAACGATGAATATAATGAATACTTTCTACGGCTATTATACGGATATTCCGGGCCGTAATATTGTAATGACCTTCGGAAGCGGTATCTGGACCACCGAGCATGTGAAAGCACTGTTGAGTGATGTCCTGAAGGTCGGCAGGAGATTTGGGGGCAAGTGGGCTTATATTGCTGATCCTACCGGTATTGACGCAACCATTCCCAAGGAGGTTTCTGCAGAATTCATCCGGTTACACAATAAGGTGGAAGAAGAGGGCTGTACAGCAATCGCTTTCCTCGACGGTAAAACTGCGATCATGCAGAAGATGTCGCAGATGCATCAGGATAGCTCCGCTTCGAAGCTTCTCGTAGGGCATTTCGAAGAAGAGAAGGAAGCTTTGGATTGGTTGCATTCTATTGGTATATAATATACCTATGCGGATGAATAGGGCCAGACCAGAGTGTAAATAATTACCATATGCTTTTATTTGACACCAAAATACATTTTATGCTATGATAAGCATAATTTAATATTTGGATAGAGGTGTGCTTGACAAGAGTAAATAAGCGGAGGCTGCAGAGGAGCCTATAATGCTTATGGAAAGGGGAGAGCACCGAAGGGTGGACTGGCCCTGACAGTTCATTACTGGTTGCATAGTGAATAGCTATGTAATTGTCACCGAGATTAAGGTGGAGTGCTATCTTGTTTACTTATAGAACATAATGAGGAACAGGCAATTGGCGCATTCGCATACAGCCAATTGCTTTTTTGTTATCTTAATAGGAGGCGTATTAGTATGGCAGAGATAATCATCATCGGAGGAGGCTGGTCCGGCTGTGCAGCTGCGGTCAGTGCAGCTAAGGCAGGTGCCCGGGTAACCCTTTTGGAGCGGACGGACATGCTCTTAGGAACCGGTCTTGTGGGTGGCATCATGAGAAATAACGGAAGATATACGGCAACAGAGGAAATGATCGCAATGGGAGGCGGAGATCTGTTTGAGATCTGTGACAGAACTTCCAGACATACGGATATCTGCTTTCCGGGTCACGCTCATGCAAACCTGTATGACATTGCACTTACACCGGTCGAAGTTGTAAAGCATCTGGAAGAGCTGGGAGTTACCATAGTTTATGAAGCCAGAGTAACGGAAGCTTCGATGGATAACCGAGTGATTCTATCGGTGAAGGATCAGAAGGGAAGGGAGTTCCCCGGGGATGTATTCATAGATACTACCGGAACAGCAGGACCCATCAATAATTGTACGAAATATGGAAATGGCTGCGCTATGTGTATCCTTCGCTGCCCTTCCTTCGGAGGAAGAGTCAGCCTTACCGGCTTGGCCGGCGTAGAGGAGATGATTGGTAAGAAGGCGGATGGCTCGGTCGGAGCAATGAGCGGCTCCTGTAAGCTATATAAGGAATCCCTGTCAGCAGAAATTCAGGAGGAACTTAATGCAAAGGGAGTAGCCGTTATTCAGGTACCGGAAGATGTGAAGGAGGACCATTTAGGAGTTAAGGCCTGCCAACAGTATGCCCTGGATGCGTTCAAGGACAATGTAATCCTTTTGGATACCGGACATGCCAAGCTGATGACTCCTTTCTATACGTTGGAGCTCTTAAGGAAGATACCGGGCTTTGAGAATGCCCGCTATGAAGATCCCTATGCCGGAGGCAAGGGGAATTCCATGCGCTACTTTGCTATGGCGCCGAGGGATAACTGTCTGAAGGTTGAGGCCGTGGACAACCTGTTTTGTGCAGGAGAGAAGGCCGGACTGCTGGTAGGACATACAGAAGCGATTGTTACCGGTACCCTGGCCGGACATAACAGTGTAAGGTACGCTATGGAGATGGAGCTGATGGAGCTGCCGGAGGAACTGGCTGTCGGTGATGCTATCTCCTATGTCAGGGAAGCAATGCAGACCGAGGAAGGTATGGGGAAGAAGTTTACCTTCTCGGGCTCAGTGTATTTTGACCGGATGAAGAAGCTTGGTTTGTATACCACTGATGTGGAGGAGATCAGAAACAGAGTGGACGACCTTGGGCTTACCGGGATATTCGGACAGAAGCTGCGCCAATGCAGCATGGCATAATACAACGGGGAAGAATAAAAAACTTTAGGGGGACATTATGGTATTAACATCATTGCATTTGGTTTATTTCCTGATCGTGCTAATCGTAATTATAACGATGGGCTTTCGTAAGGACACGGTATTACCCTGCATCCTTGGCATATTTATCATCGGCTTTATGTATTCCGGAAGTCTGGTCAAGGGGATTCAAACTGTTTATAACTCATTAATTATCTCCGGAAATGAATTCTGGGGAATCATTCTGGTTATCTCACTCGTTATCGCGATGTCAAAGGCACTCCAGGATATCGGGGCGGACGAGCTGATGATGAGGCCGCTGAAAAAGATCATGGTAAACCCAGTGGTGGCATTTTTCCTCTTAGGGTTCATCATGCTGTTCTTCTCCTGGTTTATCTGGCCTTCGCCGGCTGTGGCCCTGGTCGGAGCAATCATGCTTCCGGCTGCGATTAAGGCTGGGTTAACGCCGATCTGGGCTGCTGTTGCTATGAATATCTTCGGTCATGGAATTGGCTTATCCAGTGACTTCTTCATCCAGGGTGCCCCTGCCATTACCTCAAAGGCAGCAGGGATCAGCGATTCCCTGACACTTAGTAAGGCAGTCCTGCCGTTGTGGCTGACGATGAGTACGGTAACCGTACTTGCCAGCTTCCTCATGATGAGGAAGGATATGAAGCAGGTGATGCTTACAGCGGAGAAGCTTCCGAAAGCGAAAGTGAAGCAAGAAGTTAAACCAAAAGTAACACCGGGAGTTGCTCTGGTTGCGATTGTTACTCCACTGGCATTTCTAATTGACATCTGGCTGATGTACAGCTATAAGCTGAAGGGTGGGGATGCAACCGCTCTGGTAGGAGGAACCGCAGTATTGATTATGTGCTTTGTGGCTGTCGTGCAGCACAAGGGTTCTCTGTGCCTTGAGAAGATTACCGACTACATCAAGGATGGCTTCATCTTCGGGATAAAGATCTTTGCACCGGTCATTGTTATTGGAGCCTTCTTCTTCCTCGGAAGTGAGGAGATGGCACAGAAGATTCTCGGATCGGAGGCGAAAGGTCTGTTATCCGATCTGGGACTTTATCTTGCCGATCATATCACCCTGTCCAAGATTCCGGCGGCAATCATTCAGATGATTGTAGGTATTATTACGGGACTTGACGGTTCGGGTTTCTCCGGACTGCCCCTCATCGGTTCCCTGGCAGATACCTTTTCCAAAGCTGTTGATGTCAGTAAGGAAACCCTGGCTGCCCTTGGGCAGATCACTACGATCTGGGTGGGCGGAGGAACGATTATTCCCTGGGGGATCATCCCTGTGGCTGCCATCTGTAATGTGAATCCTCTGGAGCTGGCGAAGAAGAATCTGAAGCCGGTATTGATCGGCTTTGCTGCGACCTTCCTTGTGGCTCTCTTCCTGCTATAAAATTTCTTTACAATGCGCAGAAATAGCCCGGAAATCCGGGCTATTTTTATTAATGAATTCCTGCTAAACCGGGCATTCATTAATTCTTATTTTCTTTTAGGGAGACATAATCTGCTACTTTGAGGAATACATTCCCTTGCTCTGCATATACTGAAAGATTGCTTCGCCATGCTTCTGTTCTTCCTTCTGGATGTGGTTCAGTACATCTCTTACCTGTGCATCGCTGAATTCAAAGATGGCAGTATCATAAGTACCGGAAACATATTTTTCAGTACTCAGCATATCAGTGCACATTTCCTTGTCAGACATTTTAAAGCTTTGCGAACCGCTCATTTCTACCGCGCTCTGCTGAGAAGTCTGAGAAGCTCCTTGTTGTGACTGATTAGATGCACCCTGGCTCTGGTTATTGCTCTGACCGGATGAACTCTGGCTGTTTTGGCCTTGGCCCGCCATGGAAGGAACCTTGCCCTGAAGCAGCTGGTTGATTGTCTCCAGATGCTCCCTTTCCTTTTGGCCATTTGCACGGAATACTGCTTTTAATTGTGCATCGGCCGCTAAATTGGCATAGTTGTCATACTTCAGGATGCATTGCTCCTCATGGGTTTTTTCATCCTCAAGCAGATACCTTTCTTTTGTACTTAATGTAATATTACTAATCATGATAAACACCTCCGACAATAGTATTTCAAAAAATAGAATTTCTATCCCGAAATATAAAGTACAGTTGCAGTGGTTGTTCAAATATGATAATGTATTAATAAATTTATCATGGAAAGTTATACCACGGATGAGAAAGGAGGATTAGGATGTACGATAAGGAGATATATGAAGTTTATGAGAAATTGAATATTGTGGAAAAATTATATGACAAGATTCGTTTGGTCGATCCGGTAAATAAAAGGGTAATCAGTTATACCGAGTATGAAAAGCTTGAGGCTCCTTTGAAATGTTTTGATTTTTTGGGGAAGCACAAGGAATGTGAAAATTGTGTTTCCATGAGGGCTTATCATGAGAATGAAACCTTCATAAAGCTTGAATATTCCAAGAATGATATACTAATGATTACTGCAGTGCCCATTCAGCTCTCGGACAGAAAGGCAGTCATCGAACTGTTCAAAAACGTTACAAATAGTTTGATGCTTCAGAGCTCAGAGGGTGATCATAGGAATATCGTAAGCGGAATAATTGAAAATATTAATCTTGTGGCATCCAAGGATCCTCTTACCGGTATTTATAACAGAAAATATATCTATGAGAAGCTTCCTGCGGATGTTGTGAATGCAACGATTTCCGGTCATAGATTAGGGCTTGTGATGGCAGATATTGATCATTTCAAACAGGTCAATGACACTTATGGACATCTGGCAGGGGATGAGGTTTTAAGGATATTTGCTAGGGTTCTGGCTGAAGAGCTGAAGAGGGAGACGGATTGGGTAGCCCGATATGGCGGAGAGGAATTCCTGATATGTATTCCTGGAGCCAGCAGGGATATTACCCGTGAGATCGCGGAAAGGATGAGAAAAGCCTTTGAGAATACCGTCATTACTTTTAATGGAATGGAAATCCGTGCTACTGCAAGCTTTGGAATATGCCACCTGATACCGGAAACCGGTGTGACAATCGAGAAAATCATAGAATGTGCGGATAAAAACCTTTATCTGGCTAAGAATAACGGCAGGAACAGGGTGGAAGGCTAGGAAGTGCTCAGCACATAGGGCTACATAATACTTACAGGAGGAGCCACAGGTGGAATTTAAGGATAAGAAAGTGGTCATCACCGGAGGAGCGAAAGGAATCGGCAGGTGCATAACGGAAGAGTTCCGGCGTGCAGGAGCCGTGACTTCCGTCATAGATCTGGAGGAGCAGCCGTCTGTCTGTGACTTTTACTATTCAGGGGACTTGTCGGAAGAAGCGGTGCTGAGGGATTTCGCAGAAAAGGTTATAACGCGCTTTGGCTCAGTGGATTATCTGATTAATAATGCTTGTCTAAGCAAAAAAGGAATATTATCTGGTTGCAGCTTCGAGGATTTTAATTATGTACTTCGGACCGGAGTAGCTGCACCCTATCTTCTGTCCAGCTTATTCCTTCCGTATTTTAATAAGGGAGCCTCCATCGTTAACATATCCTCCACCAGGGCATTTATGTCCCAGGAGGATACGGAGAGCTACAGCGCAGCCAAAGGCGGGATTACAGCACTGACCCATGCCCTGGCAGTCAGTCTGTCCGGACGGGTCAGGGTCAACAGTATTTCTCCCGGTTGGATTGACACGACGGAGGGGAGCTTTGGCAGGGAGGATCATGAGCAGCACCCGGCAGGAAGGGTAGGAACCCCCATGGATATTGCCAAGGCGGTACTGTTTCTATGCAGCAGTGACAGTAGCTTCATCACCGGAGAGAACCTGATCATAGATGGCGGGATGAGCAGACAGATGATTTACCACAATGACTTGGGCTGGAATTATGAAGGGAGAGATTACACTTGAATAACAATGAAATCAAACCTTACCGCCGCCAGGCGATGTACTATGAGACGGATCAGATGGCTGTTGTTCACCACTCCAATTATATCCGCTGGTTCGAGGAAGCCAGGGTGGATCTCCTGGACCAGATCGGACTGGGGTTTGATCAGATTGAGGCAGCAGGGCTCTATTGTCCGGTATTAAGTGCTTACTGCGAATATAAACAGCCGGTCAGATTCAAGGAAAATGTCTTAGTTGTTCCGAAGCTTGCATTCTTCAACGGAATCAAGATGACAATAGAATACCGCATTCTGGATGAGAAAAGCAGACAATTAAGGGTTACGGGCAAGACGGAGCATTGCTTTGTTACCAAAGATTTTAAAATGGCCAGTCTGAAGAAGAACTATAAGGAAATGTATGAAATTCTGTCCAAGTGGACAGGAGTTGAGGCAACTCTATAAGAACGATGAAAAATATTTATTATAAAAAATAGCTAATAAAAAAGTCCAGATTTTCGAGAGTTTCGAGAGTCTGGACTTTTACTATAAATCTAACAATGTGATAAACACCACTGCCTAGAAATGGCGCCTTATTAATTTAATGATTTTCTTTCTCGTATACGATCTCGAGATCGGGCTGATAGCCCTTCTCCATCTTATGCCGGGCCTTACGGTTTGCTACGCTGTCAAACACGATGGAGAAATCGTAATCCTCAGGGTACATCTCGGACGCAGGTGCGATCAGCTGCAATCTTTTATGGTTGATCAGCTCTTTGCTTTTCTGGATCTGCACCCCAATCTCGCCCTTCTCATTTGCCTGACGGTATACGATTCCGATTTTCTTCTGGGGATAAACCATAACGGAATCACCGAGCTGAAAACGTTGACTGCGGGTGCTTATCTGCTTCTTCGGTTTCTCGTCCTCGATACGATTTAAATTAACGACAGCTCTTACTTGTGCTTTCTCATTACCTGAAAGTGTAAGAAAATCTGCTTCCGGGATCTTGCGGTCCGGATGTCCTTCCTTCAGATAAGCCTCCTCATAAGCGCGCTTTAACATTTTTGACGGAAGTCCCAGCCGTTTGGCAATATAGAGGGCGCAGCTTTCTCCTGCCTCCCCGATCTCCAGCCGATAGAGCGGTTTTAAGCTTTCCCGGTCAAAGGCCATTCTGGCGTTGGTCAGACCTTCCTTCTTGTGTGCATATTCCTTCACCTCGGGATAATGGGTGGTTGCCACAAAGAGACAGCCTTTCTCGCTCAGCTCCTCCAGGATCGAGATTGCGATTCCCATGCCTTCTGCCGGGTCCGTACCGGAACCCAGTTCATCCAGCAGAATCAAGCTGCTGCGGTCTGAATGTTCCAGAATTCCGATGATGCTCATGATATGGGAGGAGAAGGTAGAGAGGTTCTCAGTAATGCTCTGGCCATCCCCGATGTCACATAGGACGGCATTATTCATGCA
Source organism: Bacillota bacterium (assembly GCA_023415595.1). GTDB lineage: Bacteria > Bacillota > Clostridia > Lachnospirales > Lachnospiraceae > Mobilitalea. The sequence goes on along the minus strand of JAEZJW010000115.1, from coordinate 1,205 downwards.
CAATTCGGCACTGACACAGGGAATATGAAGGCCACTCTGTGCCATCAGACCGAATAATCCGACGGTCTTTAGCGCAACAGTCTTCCCTCCGGTATTTGGCCCGGTAATCACGATGCCGTTCACTCCATTCCCCAAATTAAAATCCAGGGGAACACATTCGGCAGCAGGGATTAGCGGATGCCTTCCGCCCTCTATCCTGATACTCCGAGTACTGTTCATCAGGACGGGGACTGCCTTCATGGACAGGCTAAGCTTTGCTTTGGCAAATACGATATCCAATACCTCCATGGCTTCTATATCCAACCGGATTTCTGTGGCATGCTCCACGACTAGCGCTGTCAGTGAATAGAGAATCCTTCGTTCCTCATTGCTTTCCTCAATCTCCAGCTGGGATAGTTCCTCCTTCAGCTTCGAGGCAGAGGTGGGTTCAATAAAGTACGTTGAGCCGGTGGAGGAAATATCAAGTACAGAACCACTGACATTATTCTTATATTCTTTTTTCACCGGAAGGACGAAATGCCCGTTCCTTGTGGCTACGAAGCTTTCCGTAAACCATTCCTTTTTGCTGCGGAGAATACTCTCCAGCTTTGATTTCATCTCCTGACGCAGCTGATCCATCTTCCTGCGGATGCTCTTTAGCTCTGCCGAAGCATTGTCATCCAGCATGTTATTACGGATGGACCGTTCAATCTCACTGAGTAGTGAAGGCAGCAGAACAACGGAACCACCGTAGTCTGCTACGGAGACCCTCAGGGATTCGGCCCTTTTCAGGAATTGCTTCATGCGGCTGCAGGCTGTCAGGAAACTACCGACCATGGTCAGCTGCTCGGGAATCAGCATGGAGCCTTTTTCCGCCAGTTCTAATAACATGTCGGTATCCTTCATCAGAGGAAGCGGCGGTGTGCCGATGTGCTCCAGGATAGTTACCGCCTCAGTTGTTTCCTGCAGCTTCAATTTTACCTCAGACAGATTTAAGTAAGGCTTTAATGCTAGCAGCTTCTGCCTGGCTACTGCGGATACGGCATGTTCACTCAACATATATAATATTTTATCAAACTCTAATGCTTTCATTGACTTCTCAATCATCATAAATCTCAAACTCCTTCAGATATATAAATAAATTCCCACAGATACTTCTACCGATACATGCGGTCAGAAACTCCCTGTGGGTTCATTTAAGTCTGCTTCTTTCTTGCATAAAAAGA
>JAEZJW010000024.1 GCA_023415595.1 Bacillota bacterium | reverse complement strand
ATATTTTCCGATGCGATGATACCCAGCTTCTCATCCCGTTCGGTTTCGAAGTAGTATACGATATCCTCCAGCATCTTTTTCTTCTCTTCCTCAGACAGTTTAATTCCTGAATAACGTTTTCCTTTTTCCATGGCTTCCTCCTTGAGTGACTTATTTATGCTGATACTGTTCTTACGCCGCTTTCCTATTGCTGAGTGGAGTTGTTCTGATCATTACCCTGTGCGGACAATTACGCGGTCTGCTCGAACTGGGAATTATACAGCTTCGCATAGAAGCCACCCTTCGCCAAGAGCTCCTCGTGATTACCCTGCTCTACAATATCACCCTCATTCATGACCAGGATCAGATCCGCATCACGGATGGTGGAGAGACGGTGAGCGATGATAAAGCTGGTCCTTCCCTTCATCAAGTTATCCATGGCCTTCTGAATCTGGATCTCGGTTCTGGTATCTACCGAGCTGGTTGCTTCATCTAGGATCAGAATCTTCGGATCAGCCAGGATGGCACGGGCAATCGTTAACAGCTGCTTCTGACCCTGGGATACATTGCTGGCCTCTTCGTTCAGTATCATCTTATAGCCATCGGGCAAAGTACTGATGAAATGATGAACATGGGCTGCCTTCGCTGCGTGGATGACCTCCTCATCGGTGGCGTCCAGCTTACTGTAACGGATATTCTCCATTATCGTTCCGTTGAACAGCCAGGTATCCTGAAGAACCATTCCGAACATCTTTCTTAACTCACTGCGGTCAAAATGGTTGACATTGTGTCCGTCTACCAGAATTTCACCGCTGTTGACATCATAGAAGCGCATTAATAGTTTTACCATCGTCGTCTTGCCGGCACCGGTCGGTCCTACGATGGCGATCTTCTGTCCATCGGCGATCTTCGCACTGAAGTCATTGATGATGATTTTATCCTGTGTATAACCAAAGTGTACGTTCTTAAACTCTACCTCACCCTTCAAGCCGTCAATGGACATCGGCTGATCAGTGGTAGGCAGCTCCTCTTCGGAATCCAGGAACTCAAAAACCCGTTCCGCAGCTGCAGCCGTCGACTGGAACATGTTAGCTACCTGGGACAGCTGGGTGATTGGCATCGTAAAGTTACGGATATATTGGAAGAAGGACTGGATCTGTCCGATTTCTATTTTACCCTGAACCGTCAGATATCCGCCAAGGATCGCAACACCAACATAACCAAGGTTACCGACAAACTGCATGACCGGATGCATCATGCCGGACAGGAACTGAGATTTCCAGGCGGATTCATACAGCTTATCATTGCTGGCATTAAATTCCTTTATCGCATCCTCTTCCCGGTTAAATACCTTGACAATATTGTGACCGCCGAAGACCTCCTCGACCTGGCTGTTGACATGGCCTAAGTATTCCTGCTGCTGCTTGAAATACTTCTGAGACTTCTTAATTACTCCTCCCATGAAGGTAACGGAGAGCGGAACGATCATGAGTGCCAGCAGGGTCATCGGGATACTGATTCTAAACATCATGATCAGGATACCGATGATGCTGACCACCGAGGTAATCAGTTGTGTCATGCTCTGGTTCATGCTATTGCCTAAGGTATCCAAATCGTTGGTTACTCTGGACAGGATTTCGCCATGGGTCATCTGATCGAAATAATTCATCGGCATGCGATGAATCTTCTCAGAGATCTCACGTCGGAATTTATAGGTGACCTTTTGGGCGATCCCTGTTGTGATCAGGCCCATGACAAAGGAGAGCACCGAGGAGATCGAATACAGGCTGATCAGCAGCAACAGGATATTCCCTAATTTGTTAAAGTCAATCCCATCTCCCCCGCGGATCTTACCGATGATACCATTAGCGATTTCTGTGGTAGCATCTCCCATGATCGTAGGTCCGACGATCTGGAAGACAGTGCCTCCGATTGCGAATATAAATACCATAAGGAAGGCAATTTTGTATTTTGAAAGGTAACCGGAAAGCTTCTTCATCGTTCCCCTGAAGTCCTTCGCTTTCTCACCCGGGCGGCCCATAGGTCCGCCCATGGGACCTCCGGGACCCGTTCTTCTCGGAGGCCTTTGGGTCATACTATTACTCTGATTGCTATTATTTTCTCTACTCATATTCCAACTCCTCCTTTGATAACTGGGAAGATGCGATTTGGCGGTAAACCTCACAATCCCTTAGTAGCTCCTTGTGAGTGCCCTTACCGACGATCCTGCCTTCATCCAGTACCAGGATCTGTTCTGCATGCATAATGGTGTTGATTCTCTGTGCCACGATCAGAATTGTGCTTTCTGACAGCTCTTCCTTTAAAGCCTTTCTAAGTGTTGCATCCGTTTTATAATCGAGGGCAGAAAAGCTGTCGTCAAAGATGTAGATTTCCGGGTTCTTCGCAATTGCTCTGGCGATGGAAAGCCTCTGCTTCTGGCCGCCGGACACATTCGTTCCGCCCTGGGAAATGGAATCCTTATAACCCTCTGTCTTTGCCTCGATGAACTCGGAGGCTTGTGCGATCCGGGCAGCTTTAGCTACCGTTTCTTCGGAGGCTTTCGGCACACCGAAGGAGATATTGGATCCTATCGTACCGGAGAACAGGACACCCTTTTGCGGTACATAACCCAGTTTGTTTCTCAGGGTATGAAGCTTCAGCTTTCGGATATCCACACCATCAATCGTGATACTACCGGAGCTGATATCATAGAATCTCGGGATCAGATTAATCAAGGTAGTCTTGCCGCTGCCCGTACTGCCGATGATTGCCGTGGTTTCACCGGGCTTTGCGGTAAAGCTGATCTCAGACAGAACATCCTCCTCCGCATTCGGATAACGGAAATTCACATTGTTGAATTCCAGAACGCCCTTCTTGTTGATATCGTATAGCTCCTCTTGCTCGGGGCTCTTAATGGACTCCTCAACAGTAATGATCTCATCAATACGCTTTGCCGCAACAGCTGCGCGGGGGAGCATGACAGAGATCATGGTCAGCATCAGGAAGGACATAATGATCTGCATCGTATACTGGATGAAGGCCATCATATCACCGACCTGCATGGTTCCGCCGTTGATTCTTCCTGCGCCCACCCAGATAATCAGGATGGAAACCAGATTCATAATCAGTATAAGGGCAGGAAACATCAGGGACATGGCACGGTTTACGAATAGGTTATTTTTCGTCAGATCAACGTTAGCCTTGTCAAAACGCTCCTTCTCATGCTTCTCGGTACTGAAGGCTCTTATGACCGGGAGACCGGTCAGGATTTCCCTCATGACCAAATTGATTCGATCTACCAGCTTCTGCATCAGTTTAAATTTCGGCAGTGTAAAAATCAGCAAGCTGAGAATAAGTACGAATACAGCACCGACACCAACCCCCAGGGTCCAGGTCATCGAGGAATTCACCTGGACAATCCGAAAGAGTGCGCCGAAGGCAAGGATCGGAGCATAGATAACGATTCTTAACAACATAACAATCAGCATTTGGACCTGCTGAATGTCGTTGGTGCTTCTGGTAATCAGGGAAGCAGTGGAGAACTGGTCCATCTCCTTATTCGAGAAGGAGAGTACCTTTGTAAATACATGGCCTCGAAGGTAGCGGCCCATCTTGGCAGCGATTCTGGCTGCAAACAGAGTAACCAGAACAGAGGCGGCCATCGCAGCCAGTGCTAAACCGACCATCCTTGCACCGACCATCAGGATATAATTCGTCTGCATTTTGCCGACATCGATTCCGATAACCCCATATTCTGCTTTGATATAGGAAGCAGCAGCCCCCGCTAACATCATTTCCGGCATCTGGCTGATCCCTGCTTTTGCCTGCTCAATCACTACGGCAGCTTCCTCGGGAGACATGGCAGCCAGGGCAGCAGCCATATCCGTTCCGCTTCCTGCCATTTCGGGAGGAAGGAAGGAACTCATGGAGGAGTCTGAGCTGCCGGAGGCAGCAGTAGAACCATATTCCATACCATATAGCATTGTCATGGGTATCGTGAAGATATCCTCGAGCTGTTCCTTATCCTGCTTATTCCATCGGTACAGACTCTCCGTATCGAGCAAAGGATATAGCTTCAAATAGGACTCATATTCCTTCTCCTCCAGTGTGGATCTATCCAGGAGGGTGTAATGATTTAAGATTACTTCTCGATCAGAGTCCTTCGAAAACATCAGGATCTTCTGCATCTCGGAGGCACGGATTACCTTAGGCACGGCATCCGGGATACCGCCCCTCATGATTCCGATATTAATGATCTCCGAAGTGTAAGTAGGTAATGACAGATCGCAATAAGCCTGAAGGACAAGCAGAATGGTAACAAATACCAGTGCAACTGCTGACTTTCTCAGATATTTTAATAGTTTTAGCATGTAGCTTTCCTTTCTTATATGTTCATTGTTTTGATTCTACCACAGGGAAATAGTCTAGGATTGTTTGCTATTTTGAAGATTCTCCTTGATTTTATCCGATAACCGGATAAAGGTTTTTAGCTCATCCTCAGTAAATCCGGCAAACATCTGCTCTGTCATATTAATCAGGAAATTTTCACCCTGCTCCGCCAGATGACGGCCCTCCGGAGTCAGGTATACCCGCATGATCCTCTTGTCTGATTCATCCGGAATTCTGTAGACATATCCGTTGGACTCCAGCTTATTCAGCATCCCGGTAATCGTGGAGGGTTTTACATAGTTCTTACAAGCCAGCTCCTTCTGGGTAAGTCCTTCATGATACCTGAGCAGTGCCAGCAGCTTGGGTTGCCCGGGGTACATATTAAGTTTATCCATTTTTTGATATGATAGCTGATGTGTTAATTTAAATACCTCAGAATAGGTGTTAATCAGCTGTTTAATCTCTTGATTCTCCATATACCTCTTTTCCTTCCGCCATAAGTAAGCTATCGGCTATCGGCTTGTTCAAATTACTTAGGCACCTAATGATTTTGTATTATATCACAGCATTGGAGATAGTCAATACCCATAAAAAAGATTATATATACTTTATATTACATATTTCGTCAGTTGAGTGTGTATGTAATGGTATATTGAACTTGTAACACCTTTGTCGAATAGATTATAATATCTATTGACAAAGTTAAGTCGTAATTGTATTAGATTGTGGTAGATTCTTAATCCATGAGGAGGAATGAAAATGTTTGTATTTCTGTTTCTTTGCTGTATGTTAATACCAGGGACAATGATAGGATTTGGACTGTTATGGAAAACAAATCCCCCAAACAATATAAATGATTTATATGGATATAGAACATCTATGTCTATGAAAAACAAGCATACATGGAATTACGCACATAGATGTATAGGTCGAATTTGGTATCTATCTGGAATTATTACAACAGTTTTATCCGTAATTATTTTGTTTGTATTTAAGAATTCAATTAAATTTGAATCAATTACTATTTATTTAGTGTTTATTCAAATGGCAATATTGTGTGTTGGAGGAATCCCAACTGAGATTTTGTTACATAAGAATTTTGATAAGGATGGGCAAAGAAAGTGAACATAACCTTTCATTAAAGAGATGTCGAAGAGCAATTTAGCAGAGCATTTTATGCCCTGCTAAATTAATATCATTTATCGACCATTTGTTGTGACAGAGCCAAAACTAATTCAATTTCAGCTGAGTGAATTAATTTAATGCGGACAGTAAAATCTCTGCCAGCTGATCATTCAGCTCGGGCATCATAAAGCAAAAACGGATAAATTTATTATTCAGGAAGGGGAAGGTGGAACAATCACGGATCATTAAGCCCTTCTTAATGGCAGCTTCAAACAGATCCATGGACGTAACATCCTCCCTTAAAATTTTTACAAGCACGAAATTGGCAGTAGGTGTAAAACATTTCAAATTCCCGCAGGAACTTAATAAAGCGCAAATTCTGCTCCGTTCCTTCGCAATCAAAGCTCGGGTTTCTCTGATATAGCCCTCATCCGTGAACATGATTTCACCGGCGATGGCAGCCAGACTGTTGATGGTCCAGGGATTCTTCCTTTGGTTCATCTCCTTAAGAAGGTCCGCATTTCCGCAGACTGCGTAGCCCAATCGGAGACCGGGGGCAGCGAAGAATTTAGAAATTCCGCGGAGAATAATTAGATTATTATAATAACCGGTCAGAGGAACAGAGGTGATCTTTTGAACATCCTCAGCAAACTCCACATAGGTTTCATCCACCATGACGAAGATTCCCTTCCTCTTGCAGATATCCAGAATCTTGCGCATATCACTCCTGGTAATGGCAGAGGAGGTTGGGTTATTCGGATTACAGATCACCAACAAATCGACATCGGGAACCATCTCCTTTTCGAGAGAGGGGATATCAAGAAGAAATTGATTCTCCTCCTCCAGGCGATAATAAAGGGTGCTGCCTCCGCCTAGGGCTACCTCCCGCTCATATTCTGAATAGGTTGGACCAATGATCAGGGCTTTTTTCGGATGTCTGATCTGTATGAACAAAGAGATCAGCTCAGTGGAGCCATTCCCTACGATGATATCCCCTGACTCGGCTTTCACATAGTCAGCGATGCATTTTCTTAAGGAAGTATAATCCCTGTCCGGATAGCTCATGATAGCGTCAATCCTTTCCGTTAGGGAAGTCTTAAGCTTCGGTGATATTCCGAGAGGGTTGACATTGGCAGAGAAGCTGACGATGTCCTCCTTCTTAATACCGTAGACCTTCTCAATTGTTTCTAAATCACTTCCATGAAAATGATCTGAATGTCTGATCATAGCCATTACTCCTTTCTGCTTTCCGGGTTCTCTTCCGTATATTCTTCCGTATAACGTTATATTGACACGATTCTACCAATCCAAGTGCAATTATAGCAATACGTCACAAAATATTGTAGTGAATACGACCTACGGATTTCGACATGTACTAGATTTTTTTTCCTAAATCGATTATAATTATTATATTATTATATCTTTTTCTCAGTAAAAAGCAATGACCATGGGGTGATAAATTGAGGGAAAAAATCGAGCGTTTTTCAAACGGTGAATTTGAATATGAACTCCCTTTGCTTTGCCTGTCCGAAGATACGCTTCAATTTACTGTGGAAGCAGGAAAGGTGTATGAAGGAGGCTTTACCGTAAGTAACAGTGCCGGCAGGTCCATGAAGGGTGTTCTTTACTCCTCGCACAGGTTACTTATCTTTGATAACAGCTCTTTTTGCGGTCCGGAGAACAGAATCGGCTACCGTTTTGATGCCACCTATTTAAAGGCAGGAGACGAACTTCAGGGGGAACTTGACATAGTAAGTGATTGCGGAGAACGTAAGGTACCGTTCCTTGTTCAAATTGAGGCGCCCTACTGTATCACATCTTTGGGTAAGGTGAGGGATCTGTTCCAGTTCGCGAATTTGGCTAGAATGGATTGGACTGAGGCGAAGAAGGTATTCCGATCAGAGGACTTTGTACGTGTCATCCTTGGGGATGACAGTAAATATAAAACGATCTATCACCATCTGCTAAAAAACATCTCTACCAGCCAGGCCTTGGAAGAATTCCTAATTGCGATTCATAAGAAATCTAAAATTGAATTAAGTATTGATAAAACCTATTTATCGTATCAGGTTTCTGAGGAGGAATTCCTGGACAAGCTGATCCTGACCAAAAATGATTGGGGATATGCAGAGATCAGGGTAAGCACGGATGCTCCGTTTATTCGTTTGGAGCAGAAATTCGTCTGGGCAGACCGGTTCATCGGGAATACGCATCAGGTTTCCTTTGTGGTGGTTCCCCTTAATATGAAGCCGGGCAATAACTATGGAAGAATATTCATTAAAACTGTATATCAGACAATCATTGTTGAACTATGCTGCAGCTACCAATCCAAAAAACAAGCCGGTAATCAGAGGACAGTCGCCAGAAGGCTGCTTCCTTACAGCCTGACGAAGAATTACCTTGCGCTTAGGCAGGACCGAAAGAATCAGAGTCAGTATTCGGAAATGGCGGAGGCAATTTTTAAAGAGGCTTCCGGTGCAGACAGTGATCTGGCTAAGCTAATGAAGATACATCTGGCTATTGCAGCCGGAAAGAATCAGGCTGCGGGCCAGCTCCTTTCAGATATTGCAAAGGAGGAGGCAGCGCTAAAGAAGAACTCGGTATTACATTACTGTGCCTATCTTTATCTGGAGGCACTTTATCATAAGGATGATGAAGTTATCCGAAATGCCACGGAGAAGATCCGACACTATTACAGCAGCGGTCATACTGACTGGAAAATCCTATGGTTTCTACTATATACCGACAAACGATATGAGAAGAACAAAGCTCAGAAGCTGAATGATATAAGAGAACAGTATGAGGCCGGTTGCCGAAGCCCGATCCTGTATTATGAGGCACTGCTGATTTACAATGAGGAGCCGTACCATTTAAGAGATCTGAATGATTTTGAGATTCAGATTATGAATTTTGGTATAAAAAATGATCTGGTCTCCAAGGACACAGCACTTCAGTATACTTATCTGGCAGGCAGGAGGAAGAATTATCAGCGATTGATTTTCCGGTCTCTGACTGCATTATATGATAAGTATGGTTTTACAGAAATCCTATCAGCCATCTGCTGTATGCTGATAAAGGGCCTGAAGAAATCGCCGGAATATTTTAAATGGTTCCGACTGGGAGTCGAAGCGCAGCTTCGTATCACAGAGCTTTATGAATACTATATCTATTCTGCTGACGAAGGGCGAGAAGAGCTCCTGGCTGAGCCGGTGCTGCTATATTTTATCTATAACAGCAGCTTAAACGATCGGAAGAGAGCCTTCCTATATGCGAATATCATCAGGAATAAAGATAGGATAAGTACCATATACCGGAGCTATTATAAGAGGATGGAGGTTTTCACCCTCAAGCAGCTGGAGGCTCATAATATCAGCCCGAATCTGGCCATCCTATACCGTGAATTCCTGGAGGACAGTGCTGTTCGGCCTGAGATGGCGAAGCATCTTCCCTATGTTATCTTTACCCATGAAATACGATGTAATAATCCTAACATGGTATCTGTCTCAGTCATCCATCGGGAACTGAAGGAGGAGGAAAATACTCCTCTTAATGAGGGGAGGGCATATATCCAGCTATATTCGGAAGAAACGGATATTTTCTTCCTGGATTCGTTCGGAAACCGTTATACAGTATCTGTGGACTATGAGTACCGTGCTTTGCTACCGATGAAGGAGCAGGAGTATCTGGATTTGGAGTACTTAGGTCATCCGATGCTGCTTTTACATCTTTTCGATCGGTATTATCATAACAGGACCATGTCTGATCGGGCAATGAATCTAAGAAGGCAGGTACTGAATATTCAGGGTCTGAAGGAGGAATATCGTACAGCTTGTCTGGTGGATCTGATCGACTATTATTATGAGAACTATAATGAGGAGCTTTTGGAACAATATCTGAAGGACATCAGGCTGACTTACGTAAAAGAGCAGGATCGTGTCCGTTTCCTCGAATATCTGGCTGTCCGCGGTCATTTTAATCAGGTACTTGAGGCGCTGCAGAACTATGGCCATGAGGGAATCTCAGTAAAACGTCTGGTCAGAGTTTGTTCGTCCATGATTAGCCATACAGAGGAGGGAAGCAGTCAGGAGCAGATCACCTCCCTCTGCTGGTATATCTACTCCAAAGGCAAATATGATGAGTCGATTCTTGATTTTTTGATCAGAAATTATGAGGGTCCGACAGATCAGCTTTACCATTTATGGAAATCGGCAGAAGGTTTTGAACTGGAGAAACATAAGCTGGAGGAGAGACTGCTGCTGCAGCTGCTTTTCACAGAGAGTGACTCGTTGGATAGCTTTCAGATCTTCAGTGGCTATTATAAAAATATATCAAACCATAAATTAATCAAAGCCTTTCTTACCTATCATGCATATCGGTTTCTGGTCCATGGTAGACGCATCAGCGAGGAACTCTTCCCGGTCATGAGAAGGGAATTAAATTATGAGGAGAATGAGATTTGCCTGCTGGCCTGGTTGAAATATCAAGCAAGCCATGCCAAGCTTAACAGTGGGGAGCAGGATTTTATCACCTACCATATCAGCAGGCTGGAGAAGAAAGGAATCCGGCTGCCATTCTTCATGGACTACAAGGTTAACTTAAAGTTGCCCGGCCATATGACGGATAAATTCTATATTGAACACAAAGCGGATCCTCGCTGCCAGGTATACCTTCATTATCGGCTTCGGAAGGAACATACGGATACGGAATTTATTACAGAGAGGCTCCCTAATACTTATTTGGGGATTCATGTGAAGGAGATTATCCTGTTTTATAATGAGGCATTGGAGTATTATATCACTGAAGAAGCGGATGGCAGGGTAAGGGTTACCGATACCTGTCTGATGCACAATAGCCGGGAGGCTAATTCGGAGGAGGATTCGAAGTATAATCAGATTAACCTGATGTTACTAGCCCGAGAATTGCGGGATGAGAAGACAGTAATTGACATGATGGAACACTATTTAAGGGCTGAGTATGTCATGCAGCATTGCTTTACACCGATTATGTAACGATTAGGGAAGGGGAGAAGGAGACATGGAGAATCAGCGAAAACTGATTGTTGGCTATGATTTGTGTGAGGATATTACACAGATCAGCTGTTACAGCTATAAAACCTTTGAACCCATTCCGGTCAGTCCCGATGATAATGAGGAGAACAGCAAAATTCCAACCGTACTGTGTATCAACCATGAGACGAAGCTATGGAGCTATGGTAACGAAGCCCTGTCTAGTGGGAAGGCTGGTGAGGGGCTTCTTTTGGACCGGCTCCTGACGAAGCTTAAGAACGGGGAAGAGACGGAGGTTTTCGGACAGACCTTTACCGCGACAGCACTGATTGAGAAATTCATAAGAAAATCCCTATCACTGATTAAGAATTATTTTCCGACGGAACCGATTACTAAACTGGTGGTGACCTTAAGGGAAACAGACCCCAAGATAGTGGAAGGAGTCTATGCAGCCTTATACGAGCTGGGATTAGAGAAAGATAGGGCGGTGATCATGGGCCATGCAGGAGCCTATATGTATTATGCCCTTAGTCAGGACAGATCCCTATGGGTGAATGATGTCGGTCTTTTTGACTTTAACGAAAACAGTCTGAACTATTACCAGATGAGCATTAACCGGAGGTCTGTTCCGATGATTGCCGGTATGGAGAAGAAGGATTTTACGGACACCTTGAATTATCCCATGCTGAAGCAGAAAGGGATTAATCCGGGTTATACCTTTGAGAATATAGCCAATACGGTATTGTTTAAACAGATCGTATCTACAATCTATTTTACCGGAGCAGGCTTTGAGGGCGACTGGGCAGATGAAGTCATCCGGGGTCTCTGCGCAGGTCGGAGGGTATTCCTAGGTCAGAATCTTTATACGAAAGGGGCATGCTATGCAGCCAAGGAGCTCTCAGGAGATAAGAAGCTGGGTGACATCATCCTTCTTAATAATGAGATGCTGGTAAGCTCTGTCTGGATCAAGGTCTATACGGATGCGACGGTGAAGGAGCTGCTGCTAACGGATGCAGCGGTCCCCTGGTACGAGGTAGACAAGGAAATCGAGGTAATCCCTCTGGGGGATCCGGAGCTGGAGATTATCGTTAAGAATATTATGACGAGGGAAATCATCAGAGAGAGACTTCGATTGATTAACCCTCCCGCGGGATGTCCCGACCGGATGACCAGGCTCGGTATCAAGCTTACCTTCCTCGAAAGAACTGTTGCCAGAATAACGGTTACCGACTTAGGTTTTGGAGAATTCTATCCGCAGTCAGATAAAATATGGGAATTTACCATCAATATATAGCATGTCAATTTGCATCGATTTTACTAACAAGTAATACAAACATATTTTATATGCAACACGCTTCCGCTTGGATGAATCACGTAATGGTACATAAGGCCACATAATACGCGGCTTAAGTACCTACGGATTCATACAGTTGCCTATTAAAATATGTTGGCTATTACTTGAGATATCTAGAAACTTATGCAAATTGACGTTTAAATAATATGATTACTAAAGGTTTCTCTTGTATTAGACTATAGAAGAGGGGATATACTCCATGGGAACATTGATATTATGCAGCGGATTAAGAACAAAACGGCCTTTTGTTTTTCCTGCTACGGGAATAAGAATTTACACCATCGAAGAGCTGTGTTATTATATCGAGAGCCATATTTATTTTATTGATCAGGATACCTTCTCCTATACTCTGTTTGATTGGATTGGGACTGAGCTTGGGCTTACTGCCCGTGCTGAGAAGCTGAAAGTGCTAAAGGATCAGAAGGCTGATATCAAGACGCTGCTTGCGGCAATCCTCTGTAGCGCAGATTATTATACGGAGCCGGAGATAAAGCGGCTAATTAAAACCGTGGATGAAGTGAATGGTATGTCACCCATAAAGAGAAACAGTCTTCGTGCCTTCAGCTATCTGAAGGATAGAAAATATTCCGAAGCGGCCTTCGAATATGAACAACTGTTGAATTCGAAAGATGCTGCTGAGATGACTCCGGAGGAGTATGGTGATATCCTTCATAACCTCGCAGTAGCCCGTTTACATAGCAAGGGACTGACAGAAGCTTCTGAAACCTTCCGTCAGGCTTATGAACGGAATCATAGGCAGGAAAGTGTCAGACAGTATCTCTATACTTTGAGGCTTAGCAACAGAATGGACCAATTCCATGAGAAGGCTGACGAATATGGGGTTCAGAATGAATTATGTGAAGAGATACTGCTCACCGTGGAAGAACTGGATACTAAGGCTATGGAAAGTGAAGGTATGTCAGAGCTTAATAAGATAAAGAAACTTAGAGCGGACGGAAGATTAACTGAATACCGGATGAGAATTGATGAAATGCTGGAGGGTTGGATGTCGTCCCTCAGACAGATGTAAGCGTATTTCTTCCGGTTGGAGGAGTTAAATGAAACACATAGACAGGGATAAGTTAATTGTACGAGAATCCTTTGCCATGTACTATGGTGGTGGGCAGATATGGTTTGAGCAACTGGATGCCCTGTCCGTACATAAGGATATCGTCTGGGATAAGTTCCTGAAGGATCTGGAAGTAATACGAAGACCATCGGCTCCGGCTTTCCTGGCAGTGAATCTGAATGAAACACTGGTAGAGAAGGACATCGCAGAGCTGATTGCCGGTGGATTGCAGCAGATAGAACGCAGAATCCTTAAGGTGGCGTTTGTCGGATTGGACAGAGATGGCAGGAAATTGATGAAAAATGCGTTGCTAAAGGATAAGGAAGCTAAGTTTGTCCATCACTTTTTTGATGATTATGAGAAGGCTAAGGAATGGCTGATACAGGAGAGATAAGACATGGGATGGTTAAGGAGATTCACCTCAGGGAAAAAAGACAGGAATATTGAGGAACTAATGAGTGAAAAAGAGGTATCCTTACGCTTCTCCACTGAGTCAGGCAAATCCTACAGGATGAATACGAAAACGGAGCGGCTGGCAACCATCAGGGAGAACTGCGAACAGATTGCAGAGAACCTTAAACAGATTGAGGAGGCTAAGGCGGAATATCAGGCAGTAAGCTCCTATCTGACGGATATGCAGAAGATAGATATGATTCCGAGAGAACAGCGGGAAAATCTGGAGGATGCAGCACGCAGGATCATCAACTTAAATAAGGAACGGGAGAAGTACAGAGAGAAAAATACCAGCATAACGGATGCTCAATACCGGCTGTTTGAACGCTATGAGCTTACACTCCCCAGGGAAATGGAATCCTTAAGAGAAAGCGAAAACTATCAGAAGGTAATAGAGGCTGATCTGGAGCAGCTGGAGCAGGAAAAGCAGAAGCTGTTATACGAAGAGGAGGATATCGCTAAGAAGCATTCCTTCTTAAAAGGGATCGGCATAACGACCTGCATAATTGTAATTCTCCTATTCGGAGTATTTGCGCTGTTAGCGAACACCACGGGGGCAGATCTGACGGTACCTTTTCTGCTTACCGTACTGATGGGAATGGCTTCGACAACCTATATCTATCTCGAGTCAAGGAAGAATGTTCATGATATCAAACTGGTAGAATTGAAGCAGAAACGCCAGATCCTGCTGATGAACAAAGTAAAATTGAAGTCCGTCAATAACCGTAATTATCTTGATTATGCCTATAATAAGTATATGGTGGATAATTACAGCCATCTGCGAACTTCCTGGGAGGAATTCATCAAGGTAAAGGATGCTTCCAGAAGATATCAGAATAATACGGAGCTTCTGGAGTTTTATCATAATGAACTGGTTCATGAGCTTAAGAAATTCGGCATTGCAGATTCGGAAATATGGATCTATCAGCCTACAGCAATCCTTGATAACAAGGAAATGGTTGAAGTAAGACATCGTCTCAATGTCCGCAGGCAGAAGCTGCGGGAGAGGATTGAGCTGAATAGTAAGCAGAGAGAAGACGCCACAGAACTGATTAACAAAATTGTTAAGGATTATCCGGATTGTGAAGAGGAAGCGATCCGCATCCTGAAGCAATACAAGCTGCAGAAGTAGCTCGAAGGCTCACCGTTTAACACGGATGTCTTACAGGCACATAAACTAGGCAGCAACCGGTTGTTATTGAAATCTGATAGAATGATTCGGGTGAATAGGTATGAACAAAAAAAGATTAAAGCATAAAATATTAATCATCATGGCAGCAGCTTTCTGCGGCATGGTTCTGATGCTCCTGGGCTGTATAGCTGTTAACCTGTATATTAAGGGATCTGTAAAGGATCGGATTCTGACTCCTGAGGACGCAGCAGAACTTGATGCAGACTGTATTTTGATTCTTGGAGCAGGAGTATGGGACAACGGAAAGCCAAGCCAGATGCTTGCTGACCGGTTGAAGCAGGGAATCGAATTATATTACGCCGGGGCCTCGGATCGATTATTGATGAGCGGAGACCATGGACGTGAGGGATATGATGAAGTGAATGTAATGAAGGATTATGCGATAGAACGAGGAATTCCCTCAGGACATATTTTCATGGACCATGCGGGCTTCTCCACCTATGAAAGCATGTATCGTGCCAGAGATATCTTCGAAGCAAAGAAGGTAATCATTGTGACCCAGAGATATCATATGTATCGCGCACTGTATACTGCTAGGGCATTAGGCCTTGATGCTTACGGTGTGACTTCTGATTACTGGGAATACAGTGGTCAGAGATATCGGGAGCTTAGGGAGTTTGCTGCGAGAATGAAAGACTTCTGCTTTACCATTGTGAAGCCTGAACCCACCTACCTTGGAGAAGCAATTCCGGTATATGGGGATGGAGATGTTACAAACGATGAATAGCTTAGGAAGCTTATGATGCACTTACGGAAGATATTCAGAGAAATGATTATTTGAGAATCGGAGGTAAGAGCAGTTATGAACCGAAAATTAAGAATACTACTACCCATCCTAAGCCTGATGGCACTTGACCAATCGGTTAAGCTGATTATCGCAGGCAGGTACATGGAGGAATCCAAGGATATTATTAAAGGGATGGTTGTATTCCATCCCATCATCAATACCTATTATTCCTGGGTGAATTCACTTTTTAATATGGGGATCAGCTGGACGGTGCATATTGCATTTAATGTACTGGTGATTCTTCTGTCACTGCTCCTATTCTTCTATGTCAGAAGGAAGAACCCCACGGACCGTTATGTATTCTGGCTATTTACCTTCCTTTTTGCCGGTATGTTCTGCTCTCTGACGGATAAACTGTTCTGGGGAGGCAGTCTGGATTATATCTGGCTCAAGGGTTTCTTTATCTTTGATTTAAAGGATGTCTATCTGACTGTATTTGAAATTCTGATGATAGCAGCCGTTCTGTTTAATTACAAAGGGCTGCGAAACATCAAAACCAGTCAGGCTTTGTCCGATATCTGCCGGTTTACGAAAGCAGGAATCCATGGAAAGCGGGGCAGGTAGGGTATAAAAAAGACAATAAAAACAAATAATAAATCTAATCACAGGGAGGAACATATGGCAGAGGGTGTCAACTGTGAGAGCTGCAGTAATTTTATTTATGACGAAGAATATGGCTATTATGTTTGTGAGGCAGATCTTGATGAGGATGAGATGGAGCATTTCATAAAGAAAGCCTTTCGAAACTGTCCCTATTATCAGTATAGGGATGAATATAAGATCGTCAGAAAACAGATCTAATCATAATTCAGGACTAAAAAGCTATCATTAGGAAAAGACTAAAAACGATAAGAGTTAAAAGCAATGCTATTTAAAAATACTATTTAAAAGCAATACAGTTAAATGAAATAGTATACTCAACTATTTAAAGCTCAGTAATCTAAAAAATAACTTGACATTAGGAAGAACTTTGCATAGTATATAACTAAATTCCATAAAGGGAAATGTAGTGATGGAGAGGGATGGAACAGCAGTGCTTATCAGAGAGGATCGCCCACCGGCTGAAAGGTGGTCCAAAGCAAGCATCCAGCAGTAGCTCCGGAACAGCAGCTCTGAAGCCTTAGGGTGAGTAGGAGATGCCGGGAAGTCCCGTTACAGACAAATAAGTTGGCAGCAGGAATAATGAGCGTTACCTTAAATAGAGCCATAAGCTCTAAACGTCATATATAACCTCAGCTCCAAGAATAAAGGTGGTACCACGGTTCTTCGTCCTTTGCGTCGAAGGGCCTTTTTTATTGCAAAATAAAACACATCCTGGTATTAATGCCCTATACAATACCCTAATTCGTAAAAGAACAGTGTATTTGGAATGATATCACAAAAGCCCTGAAACAAACCAATAATGTATATAACATGATATAACTGAGGCGGTTTCGACGGGGGTTACTAATTAATAATTGATAAATAACTAAGCAATATTGGTTATAAATAAATTAATCATCATCAAACAAGCATTATAACAGCATATCATAGTCAGGCTACTGCGTACCGGTCATAAATTTGTATGACTTTATCCGCTTCCATGAATCGCTTGCTTTCGCATGAAACGATTGGTCTGGATCATGTCCATGGAGGGACATGATAGGCGTGATTAGCATGGACGCCAATTCACGCCGACAGACCGTTATCGTAACAAGCGAAAGCTTAGCGATACAGGAAGCGGATAACCGGAAGGAAAATTTATAACCGGTACGAAGAAGCCGTAAAATAAGCTGTAAAAACAAGCCGTAAAATGAACCATAATAAACAGCTTAATTTGAAATTATTTAAGGACCACACCGGCGAAACCGCCGATAAGCTAAGAGAAGGAGAGATATCATGGAAAAGGAACTCGCTAAAACTTATGACCCGAAGGATATTGAGGAGAAGTTATACGAGAAATGGGTGGAGAATAAGTACTTCCACGCAGAAGTTGATAGAACCAAGAAGCCCTTCACGATTGTAATTCCCCCGCCGAATATTACCGGTCAGCTCCATATGGGCCATGCCTTGGATAATACGATGCAGGACATCCTGATTCGCCAGAAGAGGATGCAGGGTTATAATGCCCTGTGGCAGCCGGGTACGGATCATGCCAGCATCGCTACCGAGGTCAAGATCATTGAACAGCTTCGTAAGGAAGGCATCGAGAAGGTAGATTTAGGCAGAGAGGGCTTTCTTGAGAGAGCTTGGCAATGGAAGGAAGAATACGGCGGAAGAATCATCTCACAGTTAAAGAAGCTGGGCTCCTCCTGTGACTGGGACAGAGAGCGTTTTACGATGGATGAGGGCTGTTCCGCTGCTGTTACGAAGGTGTTCGTAAAGCTTTACGAGGAAGGCTATATTTATAAGGGTTCCAGAATCATCAATTGGTGTCCGGTATGCAAGACCTCTATCTCCGATGCGGAAGTAGAATATGAGGAACAGGCGGGACATTTCTGGCATATCAAATATCCGATTGCCGATGGAGACGGCTTCGTTGAGGTTGCAACGACCAGACCTGAGACCATGCTTGGTGATACCGCAGTTGCTGTTCATCCTGAGGATAACAGATATCAGCATCTGATCGGCAAGAAGGTCATCCTGCCCATCGTGAATAAGGAAATTCCTGTGGTAGCCGATGAGTATGTAGATATGGAATTCGGTACCGGCGTTGTTAAGATTACTCCGGCCCATGACCCGAATGATTTCGAGGTAGGTAAGAGACATAACCTTCCCGAGATCAATGTTATGAATGATGATGCTACGATCAATGCAAACGGTGGGAAATACGCGGGTATGGATCGCTATGAAGCTCGTAAGCTGATTGTGAAGGAGCTGGAGGAGCAGGGACTGCTGGTTAAGGTCGCAGCCCACAGCCATAATGTCGGTACCCACGACCGTTGCCGTACGACAGTAGAACCACTGATCAAGCCTCAGTGGTTTGTGAAGATGGAGGAGCTGATCAAACCTGCAGTAGAAGCTGTAAAATCAGGTGACATCCAGTTTGTTCCCGAACGTTTTGATAAGATATATTTCAACTGGACCGATAACATCCGAGATTGGTGTATCTCCAGACAGCTCTGGTGGGGTCACCGTATCCCGGCTTATTACTGTGATGGCTGCGGAGAGGTGATCGTTTCCGAAGAAGAGCCCTCCAGATGCCCGAAATGTGGCAGCACCCATCTTCGTCAGGATGAGGATACCCTGGATACCTGGTTCTCCTCCGCATTATGGCCGTTCTCAACCCTCGGCTGGCCGGAGAAGACAGAGGACCTGGATTATTTCTATCCGACCGATGTACTCGTAACCGGATACGATATTATCTTCTTCTGGGTTATCCGTATGGTATTTTCGGGTTATGCCCACATGGGTGAGAAGCCGTTCAGTAAGGTACTGATCCATGGTCTGGTTAGGGATTCCCAGGGCAGGAAGATGAGTAAATCCCTCGGTAACGGTATTGATCCTCTTGAGGTGATTGATAAGTACGGTGCGGATGCCCTCCGTTTCTCCCTGATTACCGGCAATGCGCCCGGTAATGATATGAGATTTTATTGGGAGAGAGTTGAAGCCAGCAGAAACTTTGCGAATAAGGTTTGGAATGCTTCCCGCTTCATCATGATGAATCTGGAGAAGGCTGAAATCGCGGAGACTGTTGATGTGAAGCTGCTGACCGGAGCGGATCGCTGGATCTTGGCGAAGGCCAACGCCTTGGTAAAGGAAGTAACCGATAATCTTGAGAGCTTCGAGTTGGGTATTGCTCTGCAGAAGGTATATGATTTCATCTGGGAGGAATTCTGCGACTGGTACATCGAGATGGTGAAGCCCAGATTATACAGTGAGACAGATGAGACAAAGGCAGCTGCCCTTTGGACCCTGAAGCATGTACTGACCAACTCCTTGAAGTTGCTCCACCCCTATATGCCTTTCGTTACGGAAGAGATCTTCTGTACCCTTCAGGAGATGAGCGGTCATAAGGAAGCGGATTCTATCATGATTTCAGCATGGCCTGTATACCAGCCGGAGTGGGAGTTTGCTAAGGAGCTGGAAAGCATCGAGCTGATTAAGGAAGCAGTCAAAGGCATCCGTAATGTACGCAGTAACATGAATGTTCCTCCGAGCAGAAAGGCCTCCGTTATCGTGGTTTCTGACAATACAAAAGTTAGGGATATCTTCTCGGAGAGCAAGGTATTCTTCGCAACACTCGGTTATGCCAGTGAGATATTGATACAGGAGAATAAGACCGGTATCAGCGAAGACGCTGTATCCACAGTAATCCCCGGAGCAGTCATCTATATTCCGTTTGCCGATCTGGTTGACATCGAGAAGGAAATCGAACGGTTGACGAAGGAGAAGGAACGTCTGGAGGGAGAGCTGAAGCGGGTAAACGGTATGCTTTCCAATCCCAGCTTCGTTAATAAGGCTCCTGAGAGTAAGTTGGCGGAAGAGAGAGCAAAGCTCGAGAAATATAATGATATGATGAGACAGGTATCAGAGCGACTGGAGCAGCTGAGCAAATAACTTCTTGGAATATATGGTTTGAAAGAGGAAAGCGTATGGTGGGAAGGCCATACGCTTTCCTTCTTTGATACTTATGTAAATTTTGTGTTAAATATAAACAAGAAGTTCGAATCTATCTTGCATTCAGGGCTCTTATCCGATATGATAAGGATAGAATATAAATCGGTCATACATATGAAATATCGGAGATTAATTCATAAGAAAGAGGTATTCGAATGTTACAGGATGATTATATCAGCTTTATCATTGAGAAGCAAAAACATATCGCATTGATCGCTCATGACAGCAAAAAGCAGGAGATCGTAGAGTGGGTGGATGCCAACAAGCATATTCTAAAGAATCATTTCCTATGCGGAACCGGGACAACGGCCAGATTAATCGCAGAGAAGACGGAGCTGCCCGTAAAGGCATATAACAGCGGTCCTCTCGGCGGTGATCAGCAGATTGGTTCCCGGATAGTTGAAGGAAATATTGATTTCGTGATTTTCTTCTGGGATCCGCTGGAGTCACAGCCTCACGATCCCGATGTGAAGGCACTCTTAAGAATCGCTGCGGTGTATGACATACCGGTAGCGAATAATAGGGCGACTGCGGACTTTCTGATCACCTCTAAATTCATGAATGAGGAATATGAAAGAAAGGTTTTAAATTATAATAAGGTGATCCAGCGCAGACTGAAGGAGTTCAGCTGATCGCGTGAGAATTCAGTTGTAATATAAACAGGCGGACTCGTAAGAGTCCGCTTTATGATTGACAATCAATGGAATTTATTCTAATGTTAGATATGTTACATACTAGGATTCCGGGGGTGATTGGATCATGTATAACAGGGAATTAGAGAATGCGGTTATTGTAGATTTCCCCTTAAGAGGAGAATGGGTAGCAGTGAATACACCTGCCAGGAGGATACCCAGCCATGGGACGGATCTGTTCGGTCAGAGATATGCGTATGATTTCCTGAAGCTTAAGAGGAAGAAGCCGTTCAAAGCATCTGTCCTAAGGTACTGCCTGATAGGCATACCGATTAAGAGCTGTTACTGCTGGAGAGAGGAGATACATGCTTGTCTGGAGGGGGAAGTGGTCGAGGTTATAGATGGTTTGAAGGAGCCCGGACGTGTACATCCGATTGCCGATTACCTGAAGATGTTAAGCTGGTCTGCCCGCATCAGCAAGCAACTGTCCCAACCCTCAGGAAATGTTTTTAAATCCCACGCAATCGCGGGTAATTATATCATATTAAAACACGATGGTTTCTTCAGCTTATATGCCCACCTGCATCCGGGAACCGTAGCGGTAAAGCTTGGGCAGAGGGTGAAGGAAGGAGATTATCTCGGGAAGGTTGGCCATACCGGTAATTCCACCTCACCGCATCTGCATTTCCATCTAATGGATTCAATAAATCCGATGCAAGCGAAGGGAATTCCGTGCTCCTTTCGAGAGCTGGAGATTCAAGAGTCCGATGGTTGGAGGAAGGTGACAGGTACCATACCGGAATATAATACGGTATTCAGATATGCAGACTGACTGCAGCATATAAACCTAACAGCCAGTAACAGCAGAACGGGTCCATAGAATATTTACACTGATAAGACAGATTTATGCCCCTGCAGCATACTGTAGATGACATAAGATTATGGATATTGAGACAAGATAAGAGGGGTTTCAGCTTAGCAAACCTGGCTGAAACCCCTCTTTATACATGATGAAAGAATGCCTGCGAATTAAAGCAGACATTATTCTTAGTTCTCTTTACTAAGCAGTAAGGCTGTCTATAAAATATCTGGCAGCATCGGAAATCGGAATGTCATTATTATAAGCGGCTACGAGCATTCTTGAGGGAATCTCCTGGGTGGTAGGAATGATAGCCAGATCATCCTGCTCCTTGATGCAGAAGTCGGGGATGAAGGCAATGCCGAGTCCTATCTTAGCCAGGTCAATCAGCAGGTCATTACTGCTGAGCTCTATCGCAGGGACCAGATCCAGTGAGTTCTCCAGGAAGAGATTATGCAGGTAGATTGCTGTTGTGGAACGCTTCTCCAGCATAAGGATCGGATATTGCTGGAGCTCTTCCAGGGTAATCGGATGATCCTTCAGCGGGAATGCCTCCTTATTGGCGATGAAGACATCACGGAATTCCTTCACAGGAATGATCTGCATCATGTTATTCAATGCCGGATTTGGGGAATTCGTTACGATGACATCCACCTCGTTTCTCTCCAGAAGCTTCGCACATTGGAGGGAGGTTCCGTTCGTAACTTTAATATGAATATTCGGATATTTCGTATGAAACTGATTCAAGAATGGGACCAGATAATAACGGCAGATCGTATCACTGGCACCGATTCTCAGCTGGATACCGCTCTTCGGATCCGCACAGAGCTGATTCTCACCCCTGCTGATCAGGTTAATGGCTGGTTCGATATGCTTTAACAGCAGCTCGCCCTCCTTAGTAAGGGCTACCCGCTTCGTGCTTCGGATAAATAGGGTCTGATTCAGGCGTTTTTCCAGAGTTTTGATGGATTGGCTTACTGCTGACTGGGAGATGAACAGAGTGTCGGCGGCATCCGAGAAGCTGAGGCTTTTGGCCACATGATAGAACACCTTATACAATTCATAATTGATATCCATAATATACCTCCAGGTGTTGTTTTATCAATTTAGTTATTCATTTCCCGTTGTTGCAGGCAACAGGAAATATATAAGACAGTCTAATAAAAAGATTTACATATATTAATTATGATTATAAGACATGTTATGATATAATGCAAGAAAATGATAGGGAAATCAGACCTTCTTAAATGATAAGGAGCAGGAATATGAGCAGAGTCAGACGGATTTATGTAGAGAAAAAAGTACCCTTTGCTGTCAGAGCGAAGGAGCTGAAAACTGAACTCAGAAGTTATCTCGGAATGAAGGGCCTTCAGACTGTAAGGGTCCTGATCCGTTATGATATAGAGAATCTTAGTGAAGAGACATATAAGAAAGCGGTCGGTACCGTATTCTCAGAACCCCCGGTGGATATTCTGATGGAAGAAAACTTCCCATTTGAGCCAGGAGATAAGGTATTCTCAGTGGAATTCCTTCCGGGCCAGTTTGACCAGAGGGCAGATTCCGCAGAGCAGTGCGTGAAGCTGCTGAACGAAGCTGAGACACCGGTGATACGTTCCGCCACGACCTATATTCTCTCCGGTGATATTACTGAGGAGGAATTCGATAGAATTAAATCCTATTGCATCAATCCGGTGGATTCCAGGGAAACCGATGAGGTGAAGCCGAAGACTCTTGTGGCAGAATATGAGGAGCCCGGTGACGTAGCAGTATTAAACGGCTTCAAGGAGATGGACAGGGATGCGCTTCATCAGCTGTATACCTCCTTGAATCTGGCGATGACCTTCAAGGATTTTAAGCATATCCAGAATTATTTCCATACAGAAGAGAAACGGGATCCTTCCATGACTGAGGTCCGCGTCCTGGATACCTACTGGTCCGATCACTGCCGCCATACCACCTTCTTAACCGAGCTCAAGGAGATCCGGTTTGAAGAGGGATATTATGCCGAACCGATTAAGGCTGCTTATCAGAGTTATCTGGGGGAACGGGAGAGACTGTACAAGGGAAGGGATGATAAATATATCTCCCTGATGGACATCGCTCTTCTGGCCATGAAGAAATTACGTGCGGACGGAAAGCTTGAGGATATGGAAGTATCCGATGAAATCAATGCCTGCTCCATCATCGTTCCCGTAGAAGTAAACGGGAAGACAGAAGAATGGCTGGTATTCTTTAAAAATGAAACCCACAACCACCCGACGGAGATCGAACCCTTCGGTGGTGCAGCGACCTGTCTGGGAGGTGCGATCCGTGATCCTCTGTCCGGCAGGGGCTATGTATATCAGGCAATGAGAGTGACCGGAGCAGCTGATCCCACGGTATCCGTGAAGGATACCCTGAAGGGTAAGCTTGCTCAGAGAAAGATCTGTACCGGTGCTGCAGCAGGGTATTCCTCTTACGGTAACCAGATCGGACTGGCAACAGGCCTCGTGGATGAGGTATATCATCCTGGCTATGTGGCTAAGAGACTGGAGATCGGTGCAGTCATGGGTGCTGCTCCGAGAAAAAATGTAATAAGGGAGAATGCCGATCCCGGAGATATCATCATTTTACTCGGTGGAAGGACCGGACGGGATGGACTCGGCGGAGCAACAGGCTCCTCTAAGATTCATACTACGGAGTCCATTGAGACCTGCGGTGCGGAGGTCCAGAAGGGCAATGCACCTACGGAGCGTAAGCTTCAGCGTTTATTCCGCAGGGAAGAGGTAAGCAGATTAATTAAGAAATGTAATGACTTTGGTGCAGGCGGCGTATCCGTGGCTATCGGAGAGCTGGCTGCAGGACTCCACATCAATCTGGATCAGGTACCGAAGAAATATGCGGGACTTGACGGAACTGAGCTTGCCATCTCCGAATCCCAGGAGAGAATGGCAGTTGTGGTAGACCCGAAGGACGCTGATAGAATGTTAACCTTTGCCGGAGAAGAGAACCTGGAAGCAGTGGTTGTTGCTAAGGTTACTAAGGCTCCGAGGCTTGTGATGGAATGGAGGGGCAGGGAGATCGTCAATCTGTCCAGAGCCTTCCTCGATACGAACGGTGCTCATCAGGAAGCGGCAGCGATTATTCAGATACCTGCGAAGGAAGAGAATTATCTTACGAAGGGTGCAGGCTTAACAGAAGAGAAAGCAAGCTTAAAGGAAAAATGGTTAAAGAATCTGTCTGCTCTGAATGTATGTTCCAAGAAGGGTCTGGTTGAGATGTTTGACAGCTCCATCGGAGCCTCCACAGTGACTATGCCCTATGGCGGTAAATATCAGTTGTCCCCGATTCAGACCATGGTAGCGAAGCTTCCGGTCTTGGACGGAGAATGTGATACGGTATCCATGATGAGCTATGGCTTTGATCCCTATCTTTCCAGCTGGTCCCCGTTCCATGGCTCCGTATATGCCGTATTATCCTCGGTTGCGAAGATAGTGGCAGCAGGCGGTGACCATACGAAGATCCGGTTTACCTTCCAGGAATTCTTCCGCAGGCTCGGAAATGATCCGAAGCGTTGGGGAGAACCGCTGGTTGCATTATTAGGTGCCTATGATGCACAGATCAAACTTAGTCTACCCTCAATCGGAGGCAAGGACAGTATGTCCGGAACCTTCAATGACATTGATGTTCCGCCTACTTTAGTTTCCTTTGCCGTAGATCTGGCAAGGGCAGGGGATATCGTAACCACAGAACTAAAAAAAGCAGGAAATGTCCTGGTGGAATTTAAGGTTGAAAGAGACTCCTATGACTTGCCCAATTACGAACAGGTGGGTCACCTTTATAGCAGAATTACCCGTCTGATGAAGGACGGTATGATTGCATCCGCTTATGCGGTTGGCTTTGGCGGTACAGCTGAAGCAGTAAGTAAGATGTCCTTCGGAAATAAGTTAGGCGTGAAGTTGTCCGATCACCTGACGGAGCAGGAGTTATTCCTGCCCGGCTATGGTAATCTGGTAACCGAGATGACAGAAGAGAATTGGAATGTGCTCAAGGCTGGAAGCTTGAAAGCAGGAGCTCAGACAAAGGACTTGAAGGACAGAGATCTGAAGGATGAATCACATGCAGTTTCCTTTACAGAGGAAGAGCTCTGTTTCCTCGGAACGATTACGGACGCAGCAACCTACTGGTATCAGAATACAGTGATAGATCTTAGTGAGGCACTTGCTTCCTGGACCGGAACACTGGAGAAGGTATATCCGACCAGACCTCAGGCAGAGGAGCTTAAGCTTGAGATAAAACTCTATGACGCGAAGAGAATCTATACCGCAAGGAATAAGGTGGCGAGGCCGAAGGTGTTCATCCCCATATTCCCCGGTACGAATTGTGAGTATGATTCATGGAAGGCATTTCAGGATGCCGGCGCAGAGATTAATACGATAGTATTCCAGAATTTGACAGCCGAGAACATACGAGAATCTGTGGATGCCTTTGCAGGAGGCATTAGAGGGTCACAGATTCTCATGTTCCCCGGTGGATTTTCCGCCGGTGATGAGCCCGATGGTTCCGGTAAATTTATCGCTACTGCATTCCGCAATGAGAGGATTAAGGATGCTGTCAGTGAGCTACTAAATCACAGGGACGGTCTGGCGCTGGGAATCTGTAACGGCTTCCAGGCATTGATCAAGCTGGGACTCGTGCCTTACGGTGAGATCACTCCCCAGAAGGTGGACTCCCCTACTCTGATTACGAACAGCATTGGACGTCATGTGTCCAAGGCGGTCTATACGAAGGTGGTAACGAATAAGTCCCCTTGGCTGATGAAAGCAGAGCTTGGCGGTGTCTATACCATACCGACCTCACATGGGGAAGGCCGCTTTGTCGCCAGTGAGGAATGGATCAGGAAGCTGTATGAGAATGGTCAGGTAGCAACACAGTATGTGGATCTGTCGGGTAATCCGACGATGGATCCGGACTATAATCCCAATGGTTCCTATTATGCCATTGAAGGTATTACCAGCCCGGACGGCAGAGTCCTCGGTAAGATGACCCACTCCGAACGCCGCGGGGAGCATGTCGCCATCAACATTACCGGTAACCAGAATCAGCTGATCTTCGAATCCGGGGTGTCGTATTTCAGATAAAGTGAAGTCATAATTGAGACATACCCGCAGACGATGATGGTGCTCATTAATGAATAGTCTAATAGCATCGAATAAGGTTTACAAAGCTAATAAATATAAATTAGGGAGGGAAATACCCTCCCTTTTCATTTGTTATTATCGTTACTGAAAGGTTATTTAAAATTCATTCAATTCATCAAAAACAATGCAATTCCATTGTCTGATTTGGACCGATTTTCATATTTTTTCAGGGAAATAGTTAGAAGCCGATTGGGTATGCTATCTATATCGAATAATTAATTTGAAGATTTTGTGCTGATGCCCAAATTCGCAATGGTAAGAATTCTGCAAAACGGAATTCCCCAGCAGAAGGGAGATATATATGAAGAATAAAAGGATTCTTATTTTTTCTATTATGATGATTTCCTTCCTTCTTTATGCCTGTGGCAAGAAGGAAGAACAAAACAACGAAAACAATAAGGAACAAACCAATGGCACAGATAACGGGAAACAACAACAGCAGCAAGAGGCCGGTTCTGCCGAAGATAACACGGCTGCAGAGCAGGAGCCAGGCTCGAATGAAAATGCGGCAAAGGTTACAATAAGCGAACAGGTGCTTTATGAGGAAGGCGGATTAAAAATTACGGCCACCTCATTGGATATGGAGGAGTTTCTTGGGCCGGAGCTCAGTGTTTTAATTGAGAATAATACGGAAAAGGATCTGACCGTACAGACCAGGGATGTATCTATTAATGACCTGATGATCGAGCCTACCTTCTCCAGTGATGTCGCTGCGGGGAAAAAAGCGAATGATGCTATCGCTTTCTTTACAGAGGATTTGGAGAGAAATGCGATTGATAAGATTGCAAAGATAGAGCTGCGCCTGAATATCTTCACTTCGGATGATTTTGAAACAGTTGCAGAGACGGATCCCATCGTGATCAATACCTCGGCTAAGGATACCTATGTTCAAACCTTTGATGACAGCGGAGATGTGGTGTATGAGAAGGATGGGATCAGAATTATTGATAAAGGACTTGCCACCGATGAGTTTTTCGGGCCGGAAATCAGGTTATATATCGAGAATAATACCGCAAAGGCAATCACGGTACAGGTTCAGAATGTATCAGTGAATGGGTTTATGGTGGAACCTATCTTCTCGAGTGACATCTCTCCCGGTAAGAAGATCAATGATGGCATTATGTTTGTGGATCTGGAGGAGAATGAGATAGAGAAAATAAAGGATGTCGAACTGAGCTTTATCATCTTTGATATGGATACCCTGGATACGATTGATGAATCCGATCCTATCAAACTAAAATATGAGTAAGTAAAAATGAGGGCTGCCATACAATTACGGCAGCCCTGATGATATATTATATTACCAGTACATAATCACTATGGCTGATGGCGAACTCAGCGATTGCCATACCCATTGCGAAGAAGGATAGGAGCACGATCAGGCCGATGGCCGTCTTATCATAGAGAAGTCCGGAATCTGTCTTCTGAGTCATATTGGAAATCAGTATCTCAGAACCCAGGAAGATAAAGATCGTAGGCCAAAGCTTAAATATGATTTCGTAGGTGAGGTCCGGGAAGATTATTCTGGACAGAAATAAAAGACCGAAGATAATCAACAATACACCAAGTGTAATAGTACCTACTCTATGCTGCTTCATAATGGCTTTCCTCCTTTGTCTTCAATCATGTTCAGCTGTTCTTCCAGATCAAGCTCCTTCTTCTTGCCAAGAATGAGCCAGAAGCCGAGGGCTATGATGGAACAGCCGATCAGAAGCTGAGGGAAATAATGTCCGATCGAATATAAGATATCCTGAATATAATTCGGAACGATATCCTCAATGATATCAAACATATTGTTCCATAGGATGGAAAAGCCGATTACAATCAATATCAAAGCAAACAGATTGCGGTATTTCTTCTGCAGAAACTTTGCCCTATCGGACTTAATATTAAGAAAATGAAAATACTCATCCTCCATCAATTCTAAATCCGCTTCCGGCACGGAACGAAGATTATGGGTCTCATAAAAGCTATAAAACCAGATAATCGGCATTCCGAACAGGAGAGAATCCATGTTCAGCCATACTGCTGTAAAAATCAAACCCCAGAAGACCAGCATGATGCTGAGTCCTCTTCTCATAAAGCCAAGATACATTTCACCGGCTCCCGGAATCAGGGAGCTGATAAAAGCTAAAAAGCTACTTTTCTTTCTTCTCATTATTCACGACCTCCATATTCATAATTTGATTGGATAGCTTAGATAAACCGCTGTTCAGGGTATTCATATTATCACGGATGGCAGAAGTTAAGGAGATGGACGGCTTATGTGTTTCCTTCTCCGTGTTTGGTATTTGCTTATTGCTGAAGGAGATTGACCATAAAAGGATCAGAAGTGCACCCGCCATGGCTGTACCCACCTTTAAGCTGTATAGGAGAAGCTGCATCCGTTTTGAGGACTGTTTTGCCAGTATCCTCAGCCGTACCTCGGGGCTTCTGACTGCTTTCATGAGATTGGCTTTCAGCTCTCTCGGTGCCGAAACCAGTTCCTTACTCATATGCTCGGCAAATAAATCAGAACAGAAATCACAGGATGAGATATGTTCCAGGAATTCCACTTTTTCCTGGGCATCCATCAGGTTATACCTAAATTTGTGAAATGCTTCTTCAGGGATATGTTTATGTTCCTTCATCTTATTAAGCCTCCTTCCTGTACTTCTTCTGCAGCATGGCTTTCGCCCGATAAATCTGCGTCTGTATGGTTTTCAGGTTCTTACCGGTCTTAACGGCAATTTCAGATGGCTGCAGTTCTGAGCAAAAGTAATCAAGTGCAATTTCCCGGTAGGGAGTTTTAAGCGTTAAGCAATGTCTGTATAGCTGCTTCTTTACTTCTGATTCCAGGATATTCTCTTCGGGTGAGGGCTCCCGGTCACTCTGGAGGATAAAATATTCATCCTCTGTTGGGATACTTTGTCGTTCTGACCTTTTGATATGATCCAGGCATTTGTTGGTTGCAATCCTGCAGAGCCAGGCTTTCTCGTGCTGCCGGTCAAAGGCAGATAAGTGTTGGTAGGCGGATAGAAAGGTATCCTGGGTAAGATCTTCCGCATCAAAATAATCCCGGACTATTTTAATGCAAATGGAGAATATCAGATTCTGATAGGTATCCACCAGATATTCGTAGTACTGTTCCGTGTTGATTTTTATCCGCCTCCCTTCATCACCCATTATCTATAACGTTTCTATGGTTTATTTATCTTCAAGAATATTATATTTGTTTTAAAAATTCTATAGAAACTTGTAGATCGTTCCTATGATATTATTTATACAGTAGTACGAGAGCATATTTTAAGGTATAATAGGGGAAGGAAATATGGTAATATGATACATAAGTCAAGAAGTAAGGAAGCCGGACGTTTTGTGGGAGGTTAAGAATGCGAGAGCTATTCGGTGAGGAGAGATTATGTATTAGAGAATTATGCGCAGGTAGGGAGGACGAAGTAACACTCTTCTCTGCAGTTGAGGGAAGGATGGGCAGGTTATGGGCAGACCATGGGGAGAGACCTGGCTGTTCTTTGGTGATTACCGGAGACTTCTGTTACCTGCTGGGTAATTATAATAAGGATGTTAAGGCAGAGATTCTGCAGATTATTTCAGATTTGTGCCCAGGTAAGATCATTCATGCTGAGGAAGAGTGGGAGCCGGTTCTGTCAGACCTGGAGAAGAGATTCCCGGCTAGCTTCAGAAGCTTCAGCCGCTACGCTCTGGAGGGCAGGATGGATTGGTTTGATCCTGACCTGCTGAGAGAATTTGTTGCCGAAACAGAAGCAGAATATCCTGTGTTACGGATTAACGAAGAGATTTACCGACTGATCCTGGATCAGGCCTGGACGCAGGACTTTTGTTCCAATTTTAACTCCGTGCAGGATTTTATGGAGCATGGGATCGGGTATGTGATTTTGCAGGACGGAGAGATCATCGCCGGAGCCTCCTCCTATACTTATTGTGAAGGGATGATCGAGATTAATATTGAGACGAAGCAGGAATACCGCAAAAGGGGTCTAGCCAAGGCTTGTGCGTCCAAACTGATTCTGGAATGCCTGGACCGTAAGCTCTATCCCCGTTGGGATGCCGCCAATATAGCTTCCGTAGCTCTGGCAGAGAAATTAGGTTACCGGTTTGTCAGAGAATACGGGGTTTATAGTATATAATACAAAGATCTGCCCTCCTGATCTTCTATGAAGAATATTATAGTACAGATAAGCAGGAGGAAGATGAACGGGTGGCGATCTCTTTGTTACAACGGAAGAATGCATACATAGGAAGAATAGAAAGGAGCAATGATATCTGCGATACTATAATATCCGGTGATAATGATATCTAACGATAGGATGATAGATAGCGATATCAGGTAAACAGACGATGGAGACAATCGATTATATTATTCAGACAATTGAGAAATTGGTAAATATTCCGAGTCCCTCCGGATTCACCAAGGAGGTTATGGCCTTTGTGAAGTCGGAGGCAGAAGGCTACGGTTATTCCTGTGAATTAAGCCGTAAGGGAGGGCTGATCATTACGGTGAGAGGGCAGGAAGAAGAAACCTTAGGGCTTTCCGCCCATGTAGATACCCTTGGTGCCATGGTACGATCCATCGATAGGGATGGAACACTGAAATTCACCCTGGTCGGTGGATATACGATTCACAGCATAGAGGGAAGCTATTGTAGCATTCATACAAGGGATGGAAGGGTATATACCGGAACGATCCTGATCAAGAGCCATTCCATCCATAGCTATGATGATGCGAAAACCATTGAACGAACGGACAGGAATATGCTGATCAGAATCGACGAATTGGTCGAAAGCAGAGAGGATGTTCTGAAGCTGGGCATCAACAACGGCGATTATATCAGCTTCGATGCGAAATTCCAATATACAGAGCAGGGCTTCATCAAATCCAGACATCTGGATGATAAGGCATCCGTAGCAGTGTTGCTCGGACTGTTAAAGGAGATGTCCGATTCCGGACGGCTTCCGAAGAAGAGCCTTAAGCTTCTGATCAGTAATTATGAAGAGGTTGGGTTCGGTGCCAGCTGGCTGCCGGAGGAGATTACAGAGTTTTTAGCGGTGGATATGGGTGTAATCGGAGACGACCTTAACGGTTCCGAATATAAGGTATCCATCTGTGCTAAGGATTCCACCGGTCCCTATGATTATGAGATGACCAACCGGCTGATTACCCTGGCTAAGGAAAATGAGATTGATTATGCTGTGGACATCTTCCCTCATTACGGTTCCGATGTATCCTCAGCACTCCGCGGCGGTAATGATATCTGCGGTGCTCTGATTGGACAAGGAATTCATGCCTCCCATGGGATGGAGCGAACCCACAGGAGAGGACTCGAGAATACCCTGAAGCTGCTTAAGGCATACATCCTATAGGCCGAGCAAAACAT
The DNA here is from genome assembly GCA_023415595.1 of Bacillota bacterium. GTDB lineage: Bacteria > Bacillota > Clostridia > Lachnospirales > Lachnospiraceae > Mobilitalea. The sequence goes on along the minus strand of JAEZJW010000024.1, from coordinate 13,939 downwards.
GATAGAATTAGGTTTGCAAGAACAGAGCCAAGGGACATAAACTTTAGTGTTCAAGAGATACAATAATGATAATAAACCAGAAGCTATCCGAATGATACGAACCATCATACAATGACGGTTATGTAACAGAAGGGATAGCTTTTCTATTATTTATGATAAAAGGTAAGAACTATAGCGGGATAACTGCGCGCAAAAAGGGTTTTACGGTAAGTTATATTGGCTTGTACGATACTAATAAAAAATATTTACTTTATAATAATATATACCTTGACAGGCGAGGTATATTATGATATTGTGTAACTACAGGAAATAATTACAAATAAAGGAGATGATATATTGTCAATCGCAGCAGATCTGATCAGAGGACATACGGATACAATCATTCTTGCCCAATTGATCGCAGGTGACAGCTATGGCTATGAAATTAATAAGGCAATTCAGCAGAAGACGGGCGGACGGTATGAGCTTAAGGAAGCAACCCTGTACTCAGCCTTTCGGAGGCTGGAGGAGGCAGGCCATATCCTTTCCTATTGGGGAGACGAGACAACCGGGGCACGGAGAAGATATTACAAGATAACGGAGGCAGGAAAAGATACCTATATACAGCTTATGAAGGACTGGAAGAGTGCAAAAGCAATGATTGATAGTTTGATTGAATCGGAGGTAGGAAGTAATGGATGAAAAGCTTCGCAGGTATGTTGACGGTCTGTTTCAGGATGCGCCACAGACCAAAAATGTCGTAGAATTAAAAGAAGAGATGCTTCAGAACCTGATAGAGAAATATATGGATCTGATTAACGAGGGAAAGAGCGAGGAGGCAGCCTTTAACATTGCAGTTGCCGGGATCGGAGACATCAACGAACTGGTGAGTGATATGAATAAAGTCAAGAATACGGCTGCTTTGGCTGCGAACAAGCAGAAGTCCGCTATGCTGACCTCAATCGCAGTGATGCTCTATATCCTGTCCATCGTGCCGATATTGATTTTTCTGGGAAACCCGTTCTACTTTTTTAATGGTGTCATCGGTTTTATCGTAATCATAACCTTTGCCACCGGAATCCTGATTTATAATGGTATGACAAAACCAAATTATGAGAAAGTAGAAGACACTATGGTCGAGGAATTTAAAGCATGGAAAACAAACAGGGCAGACCGTAGAACCACCAGAATATCTGTTTCAGTGGCACTTTGGAGTATGATTCTGGCACTTTACTTTATCATCAGCTTCTCAAGCTATGCATGGCATATCACCTGGATTATCTTTGTAATCGGTGTAGCGATTGAAGCATTGATTAATATTTTTACTTCGATTAGAAAGTAATGTGAGGGGTAAAGCACCCTCACTTAAGAAGAACTGGAGTCTCGCACAGTGGTACTTACTCCTTGTTCTTCCGGATTATAAAAAGATTCATGGAGGTTATATGAATAAGTATAAAGTAGTACAAATTGTTTGTTGGCTGATTGTTTTCCTCGTTTTCATGGGGCTGGCAATCTGGTTCTTACTGGGGAATAATTTCCGCTTCCTTCATGTGTTCGGAATGGAGAATTTACACGGACCCTATGAAGAAGAAGGAAGATACCAAATAGAAGTGGCCGATGTAGACAGTATCAATATTAACTGGACTGCAGGGAGGGTTACGGTGACCCCTTATGACGGTAATGAGATCCAGTTGGTGGAATATGCTCAGCGAAGCTTGGATAAGGATGAGAAGCTGATCTATTCCGTGAACGGCAATACTATGGCTGTAAGCTACAGTGATAAGAAATGGCGCTGGTTTGATCCCATGCCCTCCAAGAAGCTGGAGGTATTTCTGCCGGAGGAATTAGCAGCAGATTTAAATGATTTTACACTGGACTGTGTATCAGCAGCCGCAGAGGTGACAGACCTTCAGGCAGGCTCTATTCAGGTAAAGACAGTATCCGGTGAAGGATATCTATCAGAGCTCAGTGCAGATACGGGTGATTTTAAATCCACCTCAGGAACACTTGAGCTTAATAGCATCCATATTCCGAAGATAACCCTAAAGACAGTATCCGGAGAAATTAAAACAGAAGGTCTGGATACGGAGGATGTTTCTGCTCACTCTACCTCGGGTTCCGTTAGGTTCTCGGATGTTGCAACCAAGCAGCTGCAGTTCGATACGGTATCCGGTGATATTTCCTTCCAGGGAAGCTATGAGGAGATGCAGGCAAATAGTACCTCGGGATCAATCAACGTTACTGACCAGGCTATCCCCACAGGCTTCCATATCAAAACTGTATCCGGTGAAGTTAATTTAACGATGCCCTCGTTTGAAGGCTTTAACTTATACAAGAAGACTGTATCCGGCAGCTTCGATTGCGAAATACCGGTAACTACACAGAACGAAAGCAATGCACCTTATACAATTAAAACAACTAGCGGCGGTATCGATATTAGAAAGCTGAGTTAAGATAAAAGTAAATCAAATACCATTCGGACAGATAAAAGCACGGAATGACAGGAAGAATTCCCCTTGAGGTGTTATTCTTAGGATGACAGGTGAGTAGTGAGCAATATGAGATGCCGTAGCAGGCATCAAGGAGGTTTGTATGGATTGGATCAGAGGTATCCAAAGAGCGATTGACTACATGGAAGAGAATCTGACGGAGGAGATAGACTATGCTGAGGTAGCAGAGCGGGCATACTCCTCAAGCTTTCACTTCCAGCGGACCTTTAATATCCTGACGGATATGACGGTCGGTGAGTACATCCGTAACAGGAGGCTGTCTCAGGCCGGCGAGGAGCTATCTGTTGCGCATGCGAAGGTAATCGATGTCGCTCTGAAATATGGATATGATTCTCCTGAGAGCTTTACGAAAGCATTTACCCGGTTCCATGGGGTAACTCCTTCGGAAGCCCGTAAGGAGGGTGTGATTCTTAAGTCCTTCAAACGCCTGTCAATATCATTAACCTTGAAGGGTGGTAAAATTATGGAATACCAAATTGCTAAAAAGGACAGCTTTCACGTGCTGGTGAAGACAAAGAGCTTTCTGATGGAAACCTGCGAAAGTTTAGTCCCTGAGTTCTGGGCTGAGAGTAACAAGGATGGTACCTTACAGGTGCTGTGCAAGCATGGGATTAAGAATGAGCTGCTCGGACTGTGTGCACCCGAGAGTGAGAAGACCTTCCGTTATGGAATCGGTATAGAATGTCCCAAGGATACCGTAGCACCGAAGGGGTATGAGGTATGGAACCTCTCGGCACATACCTGGGTAGTATTCAGATGTGTGGGTCCTATGCCTAGTGCAGTCCGGGAATTGAACCACAGGATCTATTCTGAGTTCTTCCCTCAGTCAGAGTTTGAACCTACCGGGGATATTGACTTTGAACTCTATCCCGACGAGTGTGATAAGTTAGACTATTCAGCCGAGATATGGATTCCGGTCAGGAAGAAAGCTGAGTAACGGATGACATAAATATTCTGTCAGTTAACAGACATACTCCCTATATTGCGTTAGCGGATAACCAAAAGATTCCGGGATACATGATGATCCCGGAATCTTTTTTCTTATCCTCTATGCTATCGTTACATTTTTCTCGTTTATGAATACGCCTTTATAACGTTCCAGGCCAAAGCGGTTTACGAACCAGTCACATTTACATAGGAACATATAGTAGACATTTCTGCCGCAGCCATGGAGCGTTTCAAAATTCCCCTGCCCCTTGGAGATGATGATATCCGCAGCTTCAATGATCCGCCCGGCTTCCTCGCTTACCGCATTAAGCTGAGTTCCTGCTACCTGAGTGCCATTTCCGATTACTCTTGTGACGGAGGTCAATCCCACCATCATCGCATCCTCCGGGGTGGCATCATTCAGAACCGGTTTCCCGCGGACAATCACGGTAACGTCGAGGGAAGGATACAGCTCCTTCATTATAATGATCAAGAGCTTATCGAGTACAATCTCTCCGCAATTATCAGTCAGGTATACAAGCCGCTCGGCCCTCTGTAGGTCATTTCTGAAGTTAATATATTCTGTTAGGGAAAGCTCCTCCTCTTTGGCGGAATCAAGAAGAGACTTAAGCTTATCCGTTTGAATGGAGCCCATAGCTCCAAAATCGATATAATTCCCGACACGGGCGAATTTGATTGCAGTAAGGAGCGGATCCTCGGAGGCTGTGATTATGTTATGTATCCAGAGTTCTTCCTTCAGCATAAGCTTATTATATTCTTCCTTCAGCTGATCAAAGCTATAAGCAGCTCCGAAATAATCCTGATGAAGACGGTTGATTTCTGCAACAACCACCGGTGCAGTTACATCTTCCGGGGAAGCTGCGATGATCCTAAGCACCTCCCTCATATATTCTGATTTTAAATTCTCATCCCCCAGATGGCGTATATTTTCCTCCTGTCTCTGTACCAGACAAAACATGCAGTAAGCACTCAGCTTCATATAATCTCCTTCATGGTTAGTTTTATGAAATCTCTTCCATTATGTAGCTAACTTAGAAAAATGTCAAACAGGATATTTCGTTTCACCTTTCCGTCCGTCTGTCATAAAATGTTATGTGAACATTTATGCAGAAAGAGGTATCAGTTTGAACAACGATTATTATAACAGGTATCAAAAGAATGAGGAACAGAATAATGAGATAAAGAAGCAGCAATTCACTCCCGGAGGCTTCCCAGGTATGGGTCCCGGAGGTTTCCCGGGTATGGGTCCCGGTGGTGGACCGGGCGTAGGTCCGGGTGGAACACCTGGCAGAGGACCCGGTGGAGCACCTGGAAGAGGACCCGTAGGTATGCCTGGCAGAGGACCTGTACCGACACCTCCCGGCCAGGGCATGGGTGGACAGCCGATGTCTGCTCCGCCTAATTTTACTCCCCAGCTTCCCACGATGGAGAGCCAACCGTTTTCCGGACGTCCTGATGACAGAGACCGTGACAGAGATAGGGATCGCGATCGTTTCGGTATGGGTGAGTTCTTCCGCCGTCCGGGTAATTTTAGAAGATGCATAAACCAATTTACTTTCATCTGGCTGTTTAACGGCAATAGCTTTTGGTTCTACCCGATCAATATCAGAGGTTCGTTTATCGAAGGCTTCCGCTGGAGGAGAAACCGTTGGGAATTTGACAGGATTAACGTTAACAGAATCCTGTTCTTCCGCTGCTTTTAAATGAATATTGTTCTATTAATGAATGCCAGCCTGGCAGGCATTCATTAATCATGTATTATGATAGGGGCAGTATCCTTCGGACCGAATGATACTGCCCCTGTTTCGATATGAATTATGATCCCCCCTTTTTACCCTTGCATAAGTGTGGTAAAATATAGTAAGAGGCGGACATAGAATGTGATCTGCTACAATAAACCTTTGCAGTGGATGTGGATGGAGGAGCCTATGAAGACAATAAGCATAAATAAAGCTGCATCAAAAGGAGTACTCATTGGCAAAGTTTATCTATGGGAGAAGCCAGATATGACTCCGGCGGCATATTTGATCAGGGAGGAAGATGCAGAGAAGGAGATCGCCAGATTTCAACAGGCTCTGCAGACTGCAGAAGGCAGGATGAAGCATTTAGCTGACAGCTCCGGTATCTTTGCCGGACATCTCCTGATGTTACGGGACCCAATGCTGATCACCTCTGTTACCGATAAAATTCGAAAGCAGAATAATGCTGAACAGGCTTTGTATCAGACCATGAAGGAATTAGCTGATATCTTCAACAGCATGGATGATGATTATATGAAGGAACGGGCGGATGATATCAGGGATGTCTGCCATAGGATCATGGGTGCGCTGAAGAATGTAGAGGAACAGAGACTGCCTGAGTTTAAGGAGAACATTATACTTGCAGCTAAGGAGCTGGCTCCCTCCGATATTGCTTTGCTGGATCCGGAGGTTGTGATCGGTATCATTACAGAGCTTGGGGGAGCTTCCAGTCACGCCGGCATCTTAGCAGGCCAAAAAGGAATTCCTATGTTGACCGGCGTTACAAATATCAGGAAGGAAATAAGTACCGGGGAAATCCTGATTCTCGATTCCGAAGAAGGACAGCTGATCCTGTCTCCGGAGGAAGCTGTTCTAAAACAATATGAGAGTAGAAGGGTTGATTACCTGCGAAACAAAAAGCAGATGGAGGAGAACAGCAGTCTGCCGGTCATAACAAGGGATGGAAGAAGTATTAGAGTATGTGCCAATGTGGGAAATCTGGAGGAGATGGAACAGGCATATCGCCGATCAGCCGATGGAATAGGTCTGTTCAGAAGTGAATTCCTGTATATGGAGAAGCAGCAATTCCCATCGGAGGAGGAGCAGTTCCTGGCGTATAAGCAGACGGCAGAGTTATTCAAAGAGGAAGTTATTATTCGCACCCTGGACATTGGAGGGGACAAAGAATTACCTTACTACCATCTCGGTGGGGAAGAAAACCCGTTTCTTGGTTGGCGGGGGATACGCATCAGCCTGGAGCTGACCGGTATCTTCAAAACGCAGCTGAGGGCAATCCTAAGAGCAGGAAATTACGGAAAAATAAAAATTATGTTCCCAATGATTACTTCTCTGGAGGAGTTGAATCAGGGAAAGAAGCTGATAGAGCAGTGCAAACAGGAATTGAGGGACGAGGGTCTGCCATTTCAGGAGGATATGGAAGTGGGAATTATGATAGAAACTCCGGCAGCTGTCATCAATATCGACAACTTTGCAAAACAGGCAGATTTCTTCAGTATCGGCACCAATGATCTGACGCAGTATCTGCTGGCAACAGACCGGAATAACCCCAAGACCTCCAATCTGTATAATCATTTCCATCCCGCCGTATTAAAGAGTATCCAAAGTGTTATAGAGACCGGATTTAAAAATCATAGAAAGGTAGCTATGTGCGGAGAATTTGCAGGTAATCCCAGGGCTGTAAGCTTACTGCTGGGTATGGGGCTGGAAGAATTCTCGGTATCACCCGATTCGGTAGCTGAGATTAAGAGCATCCTAAGGACGATGGATTATCAGGCTTCAAGAAGGCTGGCAGAGCAGATCCTTAAGGCTGCCACAGTGAAAGAGGTCATGGAGCTTTTACAGCAGGAATAGAATTATAGTAAATGAGGCACATTTCTTAGGTTCGAAATGTGCCTCTAAATACATTCTACTCAATCGTAATGTATTTTTTCTCTTCCAGCTTAGCAGTTTTTTTATCCTTTGGGAATACCAGCTTCAGGACACCGTTGTCGAAGGAAGCCTGTATATCTTCCTCTTTCAGATAATCACCCACATAGAAGCTCCTCTTGCAGCTGCCGCTGTAACGTTCTCTATGGATGTATCTTCCTTTCTCATCATTTTCATCTTTAGATTCTTCTCTCTCTGCAGTAATCGTCAGATAGCCGTTTTCCAGATGAGCACGGAGGTCTTTCTTATCGAAGCCGGGAAGCTCCATCTCGAGAAGATACTCATCTCCATTATCCTTCACGTTAGTACTCATCCAATTTGTTGTTTTAGAGAGGCTGAAGGGGAATGAGAATACATCATTAAAAAAGTTGTCTACAAAATTTCTTTCGAAAATGCTTGGTAATAACATATCTGTTTCCTCCTTTACAATTTATGATTGTGTTTGATGTTCTATATGTAATATAACACCTACTATTAGCACTGTCAAGAGGAGAGTGCTAATTTCACAAATAATTCACAAATCAAATAAATTGTTACGTATTACTTCTGGTAGGTTATGGAGGATATCGGTTGCCATCAGGTATGGATACATGATAGAATATTTAATAGGTGATAAATTGTGCTCAGAGCAGTGATGCGAAGAGAGATAGATTGGTATGAAATGATCTTCTGCAGATAGAAAGAAGGTGAAGTTATGGGTGTTGTAATATGGCCCATCCTAATGATAGCAATATTCGGCTACCGTTATATTATCAAATGGTATGAACAGGATCGAAGCCAGCTCATGAAGCTGCTATGTATCGTAGGATTGATGGCATCCGGCTTTATCCTGATCTACTGGGGCTTTACGCTCGGTATCATAACCGCAGGAACGGTACAGATAATAATTAACATGGTAAAATATGCGAAGGACCCGGTAAAGCTTGAAGCAGAGCTGGGTACGGAGTTTAAATTCGGGATGCAGGATGTATTAGAGCTGGTACTGATGATGGCCATCATGGCTGTTATCTGTGTCATAGCTTTCAAGGCTCTTAAGAGTTATTATAAAGTTTTGAAGCCGAATGCAGGTAAGTTACAAATCAGAAGACCGGGCGCAGGTAACTCCGGAGCAAACTTAGGCAAGTCCGGAAAGCCAGTGGACAAGACCGATGAAGTGAAAAAGCCACAAAGAATTAATGCGGTATTCTGTCCGAAGTGTGGCTCAAGAGCAGCGGAGGATGCTATTGTATGCCAAAGCTGTGGCCGTAAATTAAAGAAGTAGCAGATACACATCCCTTAGAGGGTGTGGACAGGAGTTGTAATATCCCTGTTCGCACCCTCTATTTCATTTATACATGATTCAAAATGTCTGAGGAGCTGACATTTTTGAATGCATGATGTGTGAATGCCTATGAGTAAGTATAAAATTTTACAAAATTATCATTGACAGCGTAACAATGTTATGTTATATTACTTTCAGAGAACAAAACAATGTTACGTTACATGAAAGAGGTGAACCCTATGAACTTGATTTCCAAGAAGGATCTTTTGGCTATTACCGGTATCTCCTATGGCCAACTATATCGATGGAAGAGGGAAAGGTTAATCCCTGAAGAATGGTTTATTAAGCAATCTGCCTATACCGGGCAGGAAACCTTCTTCCCAAGGGAGCAGATACTCAGCAGAATAAAATCCATCCTGGATCTGAAGGATCAGTACTCTTTGGAGGAGTTAGCCCGGATACTCTCCCCGGAGAAAGCAGACGCAAAGATAACGAGTGCCCAGCTGCAGGAGATGAGCGAAATAGACCGTGAACTATTAGATGATCTGCCCGGGCTTTACGGAAGGGAACAGTTTGATTTCCTTGATATCGTTTTTACTGTTGGTATGATACAGGCAGCTGATAAGATCAACCTAACCGGCAGCCAATTAAGGGATTTACTACAGAAGAGCATTACAACAGCAGCCAGGCAGAAAAGTACGAATGTCACATGTACGGTATTTTCTATAGGGAATAGTTTCTACACCGCCTTCTCACCGAATACTACTCCGGTTTTCTTTGATGATGAGATAGAGGTGAAGGAGCAGATATCCCTAAGTGAGATCGCAGATAAGTTAAAGATTAAGTATAACAATAGGTTTAAATAGTAGATGGGAGGAAGTATATATGCAGGATTTTCATATTGAAGGAATAGGTAAAATCAATGGCGGTGAGTTTGGTAATATTACGGTAGAGGGAGTCGGTAATTGTTATGGAGACCTTAAAGCGGATATAGTCCGTATCGAAGGGGTATTTTCCTGCAAAGGCGGTTTTGATGTGAATCTGCTGGATTGTGAAGGAGTAGCTGATTTCTTCTCCGATATCAGGGCGAAGAAGATTGTTGTGGAAGGTGTTCTCAATGCGAAGAAGGAAGTTAAGATCGAAGCAGAAGAAATCATCTGTGAAGGAGTGATAAAGGCAGGGGGAGAGGTGTCTGCCGATGTAGTCCACGCTGAGGGGTGTATCACTGCTGACGAAATCTTTGGAGATAAGATCTTTATCGATTCTTATCATCATCCCAGATTTGTCTCAAGAATTCTCCGGAGATGGAGATCAGAAGTCAGACTCATAGAAGCAACTACGATAGATTTAAGAGGAGTTAGTGCATCGTCCGTGAATGGTAAGGATATAACGATCGGTCCAGACTGCAGGATCGAGAATATCGACTGTAATGGTACGCTGTATATCGACAAGAGCTCCTATGTACGTAATATCACCGGAGAATATACGATGAAGTAAGAAAGACTGACCAATACCATGATTGCCCCGGCTCTTAAAGCAGATAGGAAGTGTAATCCTTTCTGCCGGTGAGCCGGGTTTTTTACATGAATATTTTGTCAATTCTTATCAATTTATTAATATCATGCTCGTAAAATGTCTGTTTTATAATAAATTTAATTGAACTGGGGTATATGTTGTGTTAATCTAAGAATAGTGATTAACAATAATTTGGACAGACACTCGTAATAATAATATGGCATATACAGAGGGGGTGAGATCTGTGTTCAATGAAATCGAAATGGAGAATAATAAAATCGGTTCTGCCATTCTGTATTTCCGTGAAAACTTTAAGATCTCACAGAGTAAACTTTGTAAGGGATTATGCTCTGTACCGACCCTCTCCAGGATTGAGGCCGGTGCCAGGGATGTTGACTCATTGCTGCTGGAAGCTTTATTAGAGAGGCTTGGAAAGACCCCGAACCAGTTTGAATTAATTTTGACGGATCTGGATTATGAATCCTATCAAAACAGAGAAGACATCAAAAAGGAAATCGAAGAGAAAAACGTACTGTCAGCGGAGCGTCTGCTTAATCTGTATGAGAAGATTTTCTCGTCCAAGGGAAGTGTTCATAAGCAATTTATCGTTTCCTGCAGAGCTTTACTGAATGAGATTCAAGGTGGTGATGTAAGGACAACCATTGAACTGTTCATGGAAGCGATCAGCTATACAGTACCTGATTTTCAGACGAATGAAATCGGTGATTATTATCTGAGTAATACAGAATTCAATATTATCATCGACATCATTCAGAGAATGATTGCTGCTGATATGATAAGCCGGGCGAAGGAAATCCTATTCCAGGCACTGGATTATCTGGATAACCATCTGTCCATGGTCGAGAACAACAGACTCTACCCTAAGGTGGCCATTATCGCTTGCAGGCTCTATCAACGGGAGAATAATCCTAAACTGGCTTTGGAATTTTGCGAGAAAGGGATCGAGCGAAATATCGGAAACAGAAAGCTTGATTATAGACCTGAGCTGGCTCTGATCAAAGCCCAGACCACAGAGGCAATCGCCAAAGCAGATGAAAGTTTTGAGTTAAAGCAAAAGGAATGCAGGAGACTATTCGTTGAGGCATATTATATCTATGCTTTTTGTGAAGAATATGATATCGCTGAGGAAATAAAGCAGCATCTGAAGGAGGTATACAAATGGGAAGATACCGACTAGGAGATATCATCAGATTGACAAGAAAGTCCTTATCCATCACACAGGAACAGCTCTGTGACGGAATCTGTTCCGTAGAGACCTTATCCAGAATGGAAACCGGTAAACAGAATCCAAACCGGGATACCTATGAACTTTTGATGGAGCGTATGGGGAGAATCAGGGAACGTGCTTATTCCATGCTTTCTATCTCCGATTTTAAAGTACTGGAGAAGATGAAGCAGTTTGAAGATCATATCCATGTTTATGACTATGTCCATGCGGAAGAAATCCTGAAGGAAATTAAGAAATCTCTAGGCAATACGGTTCTGGACAGGCAGTTTCTGATCCGGGCGGAGAATCTGATCAGATATCGGATGAAGCAGATTACCACTGACGATTTTTTGGAAGGTCTTCAACAGGCCATACTGTTGACCATTCCCAGATATGGAACCATATCGCTGGCCAGTTGGCCGTTAACCTATAATGAAGCATTACTTCTTCTGAATATCTCAACTGCATATGCGGAAAAGAACGACTTCAAGAAAGCGATTGAGATATTGGAGGAAGCCAAAAGCGCGTTGAAGCTAAGCTATATGGATGAGCAGCAGAGAGTAGTCATGCAGCTATCCAATATATATAACCTTTCAAAATGGCAAAGTGTGATAGGTGACTTTGAGAAATCAACCGCGACTGCAGAAGAAGGAATAGAAATCTGCAGAAAATACAAGCTTTGCAGCACACTCCCACAATTAATTTATTGCGTTGCCTGGAATAATGAGCAACTGATCAATATGGGAGTGCTGCCACATGATAATGAGAGAGAATGTATACGTGATTTTAAAAAAGGTTATTATTTGGCATCTGCGTTCCAGAGTCCCTATATTCGGCAAGTTTTTGAGGGACATGTAATGGAAAGCTTTCAGATGACTCTATCTGATGATTAAAATGTGTCGATCGGAGGCATATCGTGACATACGGTAATACCGCTTTCGGGATCGGAAGTTATTGCCGGAGCTGCTGTACCTCTAGTAACAGAGAGAGCCAGTGTGAGCTGCATAAGGATCATGGATACCGCGAATACTTTTCTTAAATTTTTCATTGTGAAACCTCCTTTAAATTAGATGATTGGGGATGTTACTATTTTCCTGAAATAGTAAGTTTATTTCTTAACAACCTCATTATAGTATGTAGATTTGTGATAAACCATGTCGTTTTTGGAAAATTTCAAAGAAGTTTTCCAGATACGACATGGTCTTTTTATTATTAATAAAGTAAAATATGATTGGCTGGAACAAAACGACTAACAGATAAGTGAGAATTCATATGGGAAAAACTAAGGAGAGCATGACGGTTTACGACAGATTAACAGGATTACCTAGTTTGAACTTATTCAAAAACAAAATAAAGGAGCTTATCCATAATAATTCCGGCACCTTATTGTCCGGGAGGAATCAATTCGCGGTTATATATCTCGATATTGATAATTTCAGATATCTGAAAGAAACATACGGTAATAAAGCAGGAGATGAAGTTATAAAATATGTTGCTGATTATCTGAACCGTCTTACGGATGACAATTCCTGCTATGTTTCACGTACAGCACCTGATAAATTCGCAATTATCTGTACGCGCATCCAAACGCATCAAGAGCTATTGGATCAGGTGGACGAGCTTCTCAGTAATGTCTGCCAGGTCTGTCCGACAGAATATATATACTATGTCACTCTAAGTGCCGGTGTTGCTATCTATCCGGATAACGGGAAGGATATGGCTTCCCTGATGCAGAATGCGGAGACTGCCACCTACCTGGCAAAAAAGACCGGTAAGGATTATAAGTTATACAGCGATGAGCTTCATAACGATATCATCGGCCATATGCATATGGTTAATAGATTGCAGGCAGGAATTGAACGCGAGGAATTTCAGTTGTTCTACCAGCCGGAATATAATCTTGAAACAAATGAAGTAATCGGAGTGGAAGCCTTGGTAAGATGGCCACAGCCGGCCAGAGACTATATATCACCGGATAAGTTCATACCGGTGGCAGAGAAGTCCAAACAGATCTATGCATTGGAACGATGGATTGTTAACACAGCATTAAATCAAAAGCTTGCGTGGGAGAAGGATGGGCTGGAGCATATAGAACTATCCATTAACCTATCCAGTAAGACGTTGGAAAGCGAAAGTAATTTCCAGAAGATTGAGGAGATCATCGCATCTTACCAGGTGGATTATACGAAGGTTACCTTTGAGATCACCGAGACTGTGATTATTTCAAATGTGGAACTGGCCATTGAGAGACTGACAAGATTAAGAAGCTATGGAATCAAGATTGCTTTAGACGATTTTGGAACAGGATATTATTCCTTGAATTATCTTCTGAAGCTTCCGATCGATATCATTAAGATTGATCGCAGCTTTATTAAATCAATACCGAATTCGAATGAAGAGACCGCCATCACGAGAAATATCCTATCGATGGCACGGGATCTTAACTATATGGTAGTAGCAGAAGGAATAGAAACGAAAGAACAACTGGAATATCTCAGGCAGAACTCCTGTGAAAGGGGACAAGGCTTCCTGTTATGTACACCTTTACCTACGGATAAGGTGAATGAAGTACTCAGGAAGTAATTACACTGATACTTTCATAATGCATTTGCTATAGTGGATATAGCAACAGGTGTATGGGGATAAAAGAATGACGCATCGGAATAATGCGTCATTCTTTGTTTTTATACGGCTTTAGCCTGTTGAAAATGGCTGCGCAGCGTGCAGACATTTGAGACAATAATCCACCTGCTATGCGGGTGGTGTCCATTTGCTTATAGCAAAAAATCACCTTTCCGTTATAATAGAGTTG
>JAEZJW010000178.1 GCA_023415595.1 Bacillota bacterium | reverse complement strand
CTGATGAGGAGGTAACGAAGTTCCTTACCTGGCCGACGCACAAGGAACTTACGGTCTCGGAAAGAGTTCTAGCGGACTGGGTAGCAGGGAACAGCGAGCCGGAGAATTACCAATGGGCAATTACTCTGAAAAGTACGGGGGAGGTCATTGGCTCCTTCAGCATCATGCATATCGATAATCATAATGAGAGCTGTGAGGCAGGCTACTGTATCGGTAGGAAATGGTGGAATCAGGGTCTCATGTCGGAAGCACTGCAGGCAGTAATCCGTTTTTGCTTTACCGAGGTTGGCTTCATTCGTGTTGCAGCCAGACATGAGATCCATAACGTTGCCTCAGGCTGCGTCATGAAGAAATGCGGGATGGAATATGAGGGTACCTTAAGAAAGGTCCTTAAGAACAATAAGGGTACCTTGGTGGACTGCAGATATTACTCCATTCTCAGGGATGAATCCGAATAAAACTAGGATAGAAGGAACTTTAATACAAGTTTCCTTCAGCAATATGTGCGGAAATGTAAAAGAAAAACACCCCACCAATATGGTGGGGTGTTTTTTATACCAATATGTAATATTCTGATCAATTAATTATGCTAACTCTTCAACTACCTTCTTTAATGCGGCAGCAGCTTCCTCAGGTAACTTGTCATAGCCGCCCTTCTCGGTAGCTCTGGATTCTACGAACTTCATTCTCTCAACCATTCTTGCTGTGAAGGCATCCTTGTATTCCTTATCATTTAAGTTAGGAACAAAGCCTTCCCACTCAAGAATCTCGATATCGGGGAAAGGACCCCAAGGCTTAAACACAGCCTTACCCTCCACGATGGATTCCAGAATTCCAAGGGTATCGGCGGGCTTAACCTTCTTGCCCATAAAATCGCCGGTATTGATAACATAGCAATCCACATTTCTCTCATTTATGAGCTTCTTAAACTTCTCATAGTCATTGATCAACGGATAGGTACGGAACGGATTTGCATAAGTCTCTACTACTAATGCATTCGGGTCAACGCCTGGTGCAAGACGCTCAGCCGTGGTTCTCTTGGTTGCGAGTGTAGCACCCATAACTGAAGCAAGTACGCCATCCTTTATCTTGATAATCGGAGGAAGAGTAGGATCCTTCATGATCCAGAAAATTGCATCAACCGGCTCAGGGATCTTATCTACACGGTTTGTGGACCATAACTTGGATTTTACGGCACGGCCGTTACCATTACGGATATCCTCGGTAACGATCATTACCTTGCCGTCCTCATCCATGGTTGCGGAACAATTCTGAACGGTAAGAAGGAATTTATTATCATCACAATAGGTAGGATAATCCTGTGTCTTATCATAATAGGTAGGTTCAAGTGCGATTGAGGAACCGGTATCGGTATTAATGATGAAGGCATCATCATGGAGCACAGTTACATCATATTTACCGCCATGCTTTGCATGTGTAATCGTCGATTTACCGGAACCGGAAAGTCCAAATACGGAAGCAACATATTTCTTGCCGCCGGGAAGGTTATATCTCTTCTGACCACCATGGCAGGAGGCATAGCCGTTACGATTAGCAATAGCCCAAGCAAGGGTTAAGGTACCCTTCTTGTGCTCTCCGAAATATCTCATGCCTAAGATTGCAGCACAGTTGGTATCTGTATTAAAATAGCATAAGCACTTAGGATCGCTGATGTCAGTCTGATTGGTTCCAACCCACTGGGGATCGGAGAAAATATAGACATCGGGCTCGTTGCCGATCGGCTTAGAACTCTTATACATCTTTATGTAATTATCGGACATATACTGGAAGTTCAGCATCCAGTTATAAACTAAGTTTTCTTCTCCTTCAGGAATAAGAAGATGAGCTTTCACCATGAAATCAGGGTCCAGACCGATGAAAACCTCAACATGGTACATATTCTTCCACCTGGTGTCATAGATTGCATCCATTACGAGCTTATCTAGCTTCTCGCAGTTAACCCCGGGTTCACCGGCGATTCTTCTTGCTGCTGCATAACGGCCGGTAATGGAGCCGTCATTGAATAATAACACTTTAGCATCAGGTTCCAGACCGAACTCTTCGCCATGATAAACCGGCATATCGGTAACTACGGTACCCGGTGAATTCTTAGCAAGCTCATAAGCTTCCTTCAGGGTATTCACCTTGACCACATTATTTCCATAGAAGGCAGCCTCGATAATAGAACGTGTCTTGGCAAACCCGGGTTTGTTTGCGCCAATTTCGTCATGCTTATAGTACGCTTTTGTTGACATAAATTTTCCTCCTACTTTCTTAATTGTCCGAATATTTCTGTTAATACAGAAAATTAACGGATCCAGTGTTATATATAAAACAATTGTCCGCCATATTAAGTATAAATCTGCTTCCTGTAAATGTCAACAAAAAAATGTATAAAAAATTCCATATTTTCTAATTTATTTCTAGTTCCGTCTGCAGCCACTCATCGAAATATTCCTCGATGACACTAAACTGTGCAGGCCCTATATCCAGAAGAAAACGATGAAAGTCCTTGGCATCAAAAGCAGCACCAAGCTTATCCTCTGCTGCGTGCCTAAGTCCTTTGATTTCCAGGAAACCTATGGCATAGGGCAGATAGATGGCAGGCTCCTCCAGAAGGGTATTATAGATCAGCTGTGAGGTGGTTTTATCCGGGTCACCGACGATGCTGTTAATATAGGAGATCGCCTTCTTCTCATTCCAACCCTCATAATGGATTCCGATATCAGCTCTTGCATATAGGAACAGCATGACAGCACTGTTGGACTCAAGGAAGTCGGCCATTGTTTCATCAATACCGGCCAGATGATAGGAATAGTGCTCCACATAGGTTGCCCACCCTTCATCATAGCCCAGGAAATTCATGATGCTCCGTACCGGAGCAGGATTCTTATCACGGAAATAGACACACTGGTACAAGTGTCCGGGATAGCCTTCATGGGCGACCGTGGTATAGATCCTGGATAAGGTCTCTTCGTCCTCTCCATTAATGTAGATATTATTGTCCGTGTATTCGTCTATTGCCGGTACCAGATACATGGCAGGGCTCAGATATTCCGAAAGGGATTCATCCACATATTTAATTTCACAATTGACTTCAACTGGCTCAGGGAAATCCTCGGTAATATCCTTTTTCAGATCATCAAGAATGGCCTCCGGTTCCGTAAGGGGGAAGGAGGTAAATTCCAGGTATCGTTCAAGAATGTCCGGATGAGCCAAGGATATCTTGGTGATTTCAAGAACTTCATCCCCAATAGCGGTATCAAGCAGATCCGCCAACTCTTCCATAGATTTACCGGAACCTGTTTTGGCTCTCGCTAAATATTCATAATAGGACTGTCCCTCAGGATAATAATATAACCCGGCATCATTAATTCCTGTCCCTTTCAGCTCCGTTAACGTATCAATCAAAAGCTGATAGGCTGGGATAATATATTCCACTACCGCTTTCAAATTGTTTGCTTTATAGGAAGCAATATCTGCCTTTGACAGTCCCTCATATGCTTCAATCTTCTCATTAAAATAATCTATCAGGAAATTTTCCTTTGGATTCTCAATAAAGGATTTGCATTGTTCGATGATGCTTTCAGCCACCTCGTCCCTCATAAATAAGCCCCGTTCGGATTTCTCCCGCTCAAAGACTGCTATATCTTCAAAATATCTGTATACACAGGGGAGGAGGGAAATATAGTCATCAATATCCTCTCGGGTATAAAAATTATATTCCGCAAGCAGGATGGGAAGCTGAGCCTGGATACCGGTGGTGGGTCCAAGACATTCCGTATAATAAAGGTAATCTCCGTTAGTCAGAGACATCTCCAGATAATTCTTAAGGATATCATAAGTAAGCTGCTGATCTTTAGTCAGCTGATTATAATTATAGCCGTTAAGCCGTTTCAGATAGTTCTCCGTAAGAGAAATCTGCTCCTTCATCTCTTCTACTGTAAACTCACCTAGGGTAATGTTGGGTTTTTCAATTCCGTATTCTTCGGGAACAGCCAGGGAGTAGTTCAGGGTAAGGGTATCCGCCTGAACCTCGTGAATAAAGATATCATTTATAAAACCATCGAAGCTTGTTTGAACCTCCTGAGGACTTTCTTTCTTATCACAACTGATTCCCAGGGTGATAGCACTTATGAAAAGGAGTAGGATTAATAAATGCCTGAGTTTGTTTTTATACATAGAGACCTCCTAGAATTATTTGACGTCTTTTGTATGGCAAATTGTTGTATTTTGGACCGGCAATATTGTTTTTGTTATTTTATGTATATTCAAAAAGCGATGTGGTAAGAAGCAATATTGCCTGTATTTTTCAGCTGATAGATTCCTTAGGGTTATACCAGCCAGAGGTATCAAGGCAGGATATACCAGGCACTCTCGCTGAAAACGGCTTAAGTTTTCTGCCGATTCGGCCGAAATATTACCAGTAAGGAATAGTTAGAATTATTATATCAGATCTATCGCGAAATATTTGGGTAATTTTAAAATAGAAATGGCGCAGAAAGCTTGGTGAAAGAATGGATCCTAGAGTTAATCAGAATAAGCTGTTTCATCAGATAAAGAAAAGTTCCTCCGGAAGGGAGAACATTTATGCAAAAAACGAGAACCAGGGATCGTCCGGCTTTGTAAAGGGGCAGAAGGTCCGTGGCCTGGTTTCCTCTGTCTCTAATGGAATTACGATAAGTCTCCGGGGCTATGAGATAACGGCACCGGCAGGAATGTTTCAGGGGGTATCCGTAGGTGACACCATCCTGTTTGAGGTATTAAGCGTCACTGACAGCCAGATCGAGCTTTCCGCTGCCGACCGTAAGTCCATTGAAAACGGAAAAGCAGCAGAGGCAATCGTCAGGCTGAATGCTGACCGGGATGTCTTCCTGTCCAGAAAAGAGCAGGAAGGAAAGCAGACAGAACGGGAAGAAGAGCACAGGACTACTATGAAGAAAATAGATAATCTTCTATCCAGAATGACGGAGAAGGATGTTAAGGTTCTGGAAGAAGAGGGCTTCTCCGTCGAAGACTTTACTGTGTCCGGCTTGGAGGCGGCAATCACCAGATTGCACTCTTCCAATGAAGAAGGCGCGGCAGGATATCACCAACCGAGAGGCAGAGAGAATAAAAACTCCTTTACCGCCAAGGAGATAGAGCAGAAGCTGAAGGATGCAAATCTTCCGGCAGAAGCAGATACAGTCCGTAAAGTGATGGCCGCGCTTGATATCAGCTCCTCCATTGGTGATTTGGATGAGGCAGCCATGAAGCACCTAATACGGATGGAGTTACCACCGAGCCTGGAAAATCTGTATAAAGCAAAATACATTAAAGAAACCTCCGGTAAGGAAAGCCAGTTATCTGAGGAGACCTGGACGAAGCTTAAGCCGCAGGTGGAAGAGGTTATCCGGGAGGCAGGTTATGAGGTAAACATAGAGAACCTGAATCGTGCCAGATGGCTGGTGGAGAACGGGCTACCTCTGACGAAGGAGAATTTCATCTATTATGACAGGTTATCCGGCCGGGAGGAATTCACAGACCAGTCCGAAGTGCTGGATCAGATCCTTAAGGAGATGGGAGAAGGGATTGCACCGAAGGATGCTATCGTGATACCGGGGCTTAAGGATAGAACACAGAAGCTAACTGAGAAGCTTACTGCCGTAGGTGAGAAGGAAATCAGGGATGCTGTCAGAACTGAGAAAGAGATTAACATCAAGCTTCTGACAGATGAGAAATATCGCGAAGAATATCTGAAGGAAGTTCAAAGTAAGGAATTAACCGAGAAGCAGCAGCTGGAGGCTGTAAGGGCTAGGAGGCTTCTGGAGGAAATCCGCCTTAAGATGACAACTGAGGCGGCAGGAGCGTTGGAGCGTAAAGGTTTTCACATAGAGACGCAAAGCCTTGAGAGAGTTGTCGAGGAACTGAAGCAATTAGAAGATAGTTATTATCGCCGTTTGTTTGCCGAGGCTGATCTGGAGGCGGATGCCGGACAGATCAATCTGTTGCGGGAAACAACCAGGGGGATGGAACAGCTGAAGACGGTTCCCAGCTATGTGCTTGGAACCTGCCTTACCGCCCGTAAGCTTATGACAATACCGGAGCTTGTAACGGAAGGAAGTAAGCTTACCGAACAGCTTACGAAAGCGAAGGAAGCTTATGAGAATCTGATGACGGAACCGAACAGGGAGTACGGCGACTCCATACAGAAGGCATTTAAAAACTCCGGTTCGCTGCTTTCGGACATGGGCCTTGAGAATACGGTTTATAATCAGAGGGCTATTAAAATTCTTGGTTATAACCGTATGGAGATCACAAAGGAGAATCTGGAAAAGGTGAAAGCTTACGACCTTGAGGTCAATACCCTGATGCAGAAGCTTCATCCTGCCGTAGCAGTGAGGCTGATCAAGGATGGAATTAACCCGATGGGAATCCCGATCAGCGAACTGAACCAAAAGATCGATCAGATCAAGGAAGAACAGGGGATTACCTCGGAGGAGAGATTCAGCACCTACTTAAGAAGACTTGAGAAGGATGACCGGATCCAGAAGGAAGAACGGCAGGCGTACATCGGAATCTACCGGTTATTGCATAGGATTGATAAAACTGACGGTGCTGCACTGGGAGCAGTCATTAAAGCAGACAGGGAAGTCACCCTGAGCAATCTTCTTACAGCAGTAAGAAGTCTCCAAAAGGGAGCAATTGATACGGCAGTGGATGACAGCTTCGGTATGCTTCAGTCGGTAACGGACAGGGAAGCTACCATAACAGATCAATTAAACGGAGTGTTTGGGGAAGATGGTACCGGAAATGCCCCCGGCAAACAGGAAGTACCGTCAGGGGAAGCAAAGGCAGAATTCATGAATCATACATTAAAGCAGCTGCTTTCTTCGGCAACTCCGGAAGGTCTGCTTGAAATGCAGCAGAAGCTATATGAGTCAGCGCTGCCTACGCAGCTGGGATCAAAGGAATTGGCCCCGATGTTATCCTCCGGCATGGGTATCTGGGAGATGATAAAGGACGTATCGGCGGAGAAATTATTTGACCTGGTGTCCGCTCAGCCCGAGGAAGAAGCAATCTATACGGAGAAGCTTCAGGAGCTGAAGCAAGTTTACCAGAATGGGGATCAGGCGGTCCGTTTCCTGGAGGATTTTAAGGTACCCTGCACAACCGCAAATATCATGATGGCTGGACAGATCTTAAATAACAGCAGTACCTTCTTTAAGAAATACTTCCAGTTAAGGGAGGAAAATAACAAGGAAAATTCTAAAAATAGACTTCAGGAAAAGGAGGAATTGGCCGATACATTAATCGACAGGGACTCCGCGGGGACGACATATAATCAAATGGAACAGGAGATAAAGGAAGTTCTGGAGCAGGAAAGAGGATCGGACAGGATTGATGCCCTGCGTCTTACAGAACTGAAAAACATGGGAGCTCAGATGGCCCTGATGAAAACTCTGGCGAAGAAGGAATTCTATCAGATACCGATTGAGACTGGGAAGGGTATAACAAATATGAACCTGACCATCGTCTGCGGCACCGGCAGTACCGGTAAGGTGACTGTAAGTCTTGTCACACAAGCCCTCGGAAGAGTGAAGGCCGATATTTCCCTGAAGGACAGGATGCTGAACGGTTATATCGCCAGCGACAGCCGGAGGGGAGCAGAACTGCTGATGGGCAACCTGCAGGGAATGCGGGAGATGCTTACAGAGGAGGATATAACCGTAAAACAGCTGGAGGTATGCTACGACAGTTTTGCGAAGGACAGCTATACATATCAGAATCAGGAGGCTGTAGCAGCAGATAGCACCAGAAGCTCGGAGAACGAGAGGCTGTTATACCGGATTGCACGAAGCATGGTTCTGGCGGTCAGTGCGGCAGATGCTTCAGGAAATCAGCTTACAGCAGTATCCTGATACAGCGGGCATACATAAGCGGTTGTGATAAAAAAAGCTAAACCGCAGGAAGACGGATTCATCCGGCACACGGAGGTTGCCGGTTAAGAGATATATTTGACGAACCATGAAGACACGGATGGGTATGGCAGTCAAAGCAGAAAGGATAAAGGGAAAGGTATGAGAATTAATCATAACATCTCAGCTTTAAAGGCTAATAACCAACTGTTAAAAACAAATAAACTTCTGGATGCAAGTCTGGAAAGATTATCCTCCGGCTATCGCATCAACAGTGCTGCGGATGATTCCGCAGGACTTGCAATTTCGGAGAAGATGAGGACGCAAATCGCAGGCTTGGAGCAGGCCTCCAGAAATGCCTCCGACGGTATCTCGGTAATCCAGACCGCGGAGGGAGCATTGGTCGAAGTAGAGTCCATGCTTCAGAGAATGAGAGAACTGGCCGTACAGTCGGCAAACGGTATCTATACCACGGATGACCGTGTCGCAATTCAGGCCGAGATAGACCAGTTGAACGAAGAGATTACCAGAATCTCAGACACAACAGAATTTAATACGATGACACTGCTTGACGGTAATATTGATCGGAAATCCTATTCCAGCAACAACAATGTGAGCCTGGTATCCTTATCAGACACCGTTGCTGTCGGAAATTATACCGTTGAGATCACCAAGGATGCCAGACAGGCTGTAGTTGTAGGCAATGCGATGTCTGCGTTTGGAGATCCTGCAGTAAGAAAAATCACCGCAGACGAAGCAGGCTCCATTAATATCAATGGGGAAGCAGTTGAGATAAAAGAGGGTGATACGATAAATCAAGCCTTCCGGAAGATCCGTGATGCCTGTGACAATGTAGACATCAATGTATTTGCCATAGATCCTGCGGATATGTACGCCGATCCCGGCAATTTAGGCGGACAGCCGGTACTGAATGCTAACCTTGACATGGCGGGATATTCCAGCAAACAGCTGGAAGAAAGCGATGCACTGGTATTCGTAACCAGAGACTTTGGATCCAGTGAGAAGATAGATCTTTATTGTGATAATGAGGACTTATGCACACTGTTAGGTCTTACGATCCACGGTGCAAAGGCAACAGGAATTGATGCGGAAGCTAACCTGAAGCTGAATGGCGATCCCTTATACGATTCCTTATTTGAAAATACCGCAACACTTTCTATTAGCGGAAACAAGATAACAGTATCCGATCGTAATGACTTTAAGATGATTTTTGAAGTGGATCCGGGAACTGTAAGTACTAGATTCCAGGATGCCGAGATTACAAGTACAACGGCTGCGATACAGGCAGCTTCTGTCTTAGATGACGGTACGGATCAGGAAGTTACTGTATCCGTACTCGATGCAGGACCGATGGATCTGCAGATTGGTGCGAACGAGGGACAGCTTATGTCCGTTCGTATCCCGAAGGTGAACCCACAGACTCTGGGAATCGATAAGATTAATGTGGGAACCGCTGACGGAGCGCAGGAAGCAATCGGCCTATTAGATATTGCAATCAACCAGGTCTCGGAAATCCGTTCCAAGCTTGGTGCATACCAGAACCGTCTGGAGCATTCCATTTCCAACCTGGATGTAACCTCAGAGAATATGACAGAATCCCTGTCCCGTATTAAGGATGTGGATATGGCTCAGGAGATGGCGGAGTACACCCAGAAGAATGTTCTGTCCCAGGCAGGTACCTCCATGCTGGCCCAGGCAAACCAGAGGCCACAGTCGATATTGAGCCTATTACAGCAGTAATGAATTCGGGGGGTAAGAGATGAAAAAAGAGGCTATCCATAGCTTTACTGCCAGGATATCGCAGGCTTCGAGAAGTGAATTGATTGTCATTCTTTATGAGATGGCATTGACGGAGATTGACGAAGCCAGGCAGGCACATTCTGAAGGTAATCTGGCAGACTTTGATAAAGGGCTGAAGAGAGCACAGAGATGCGTCAGCGAGCTGATGGCAACCCTGGATTACCGATATCCGATCGCTTACGAATTATTGAGCCTATATATCTATACGAACAGAGAGCTGATCAGAGCGATTTATCAGAGAGAGGTACAGACCCTCGACAGTCCGGAACAGGTACTGAGGAAGCTTCTGATCGGATTCGAGGGAGTGAGCAGACAGGACACAAGCGGCCCTGTGATGCGTAATTCCCAACAGCTATACGCGGGCTTAACCTACGGCAAGGGTAAGTTAAATGAGACTTACCTTAATCCCGGCAACGGGAACCGGGGGTTCATAGCATAAAAGCCATATACGGATGAGAAAAGTCTTAAGACAGCAGGAGTAACCCACACGAAATAAGACGGAAGGAACAAAGGCTCAGAAAAGTACCAAGGATCTTAAGCCACGAAAGATAAGAAAGCATATCAGGAGACGAAAGGTCTTCAAAGTACATAAGCGATAAGATGCAGAGGAATGAAAGCTACGAAAGAAAATAAGGTACCAAGGAAGGCTCTGAAAAAGTACTTAAATTACGAAGGAAGAGAAAAGTACAAAAGAAATTGTAAGTACAAACGATATTAATTTACAAAAGACGATTAAAGTACAAATGACTTTAAAGTACTGAGGAATTACTAATTTTAAATTACAAAAGATAAAAAGGATAGATACAAAGGATAAGATTAAAGAGGAAACGGGGCTGCCACATAGCGGTAAATACTGCTGGTGACAGCTCCGTCTTTTTGGATAACAGAGAAGACGCCTTCTAAAATTTGAATGTTTATCACATTAATACCGAGCGCCTAGCAGTAATTCTTATCTGTAGCCTTGGCTTGCTTTAACAGGAAGCGATAGCGGTTCTGCACAGCATTTAACTCATATATACAGCTATCTATCAGATCAGGGTCTACTACATTTTCAAAATTTGAATAAGCAGCTTCCAGAGCAACCTTCGTCTTGTTTATCTCATTGATCAGAAGGTCATAGGCGTTCGGACGCTTCTGCTTCTTTCGGGAGAATAACGACATAGATAACACCATCCTTTGACTTGCTAGTTTTGCTATAGTATAGTCAAAATATTTGCCATTTATTCTATTAAATAGAATAAATTGGATAAGTACGTATATAAATATACTAGGTTGTATTATTAATAAACCCTGTAGCAGAGCAATCGCCCATGAGTCAGAGTACCCCGGGCAGGTACGCGGAGGTTGAGATGGAAAAGATCATATTAGTAGGAATTATCGTCATTTGTATCGGGTTCATAGCCTTTTGCCTGATCAGGCGCAGACCGGACCTGCTGGTTGATTTTGCGCTCCGTGCCTGTGTAGGTACGGCAGGAGTGTGTCTGCTGGACTTTGTCTTAAAGAGTCAAGGTTACCATTTTACCGTCGGGGTGAATGGGGTTACCGTATTATCCAACGGGCTCCTGGGGTTACCGGGGTTCATCCTTCTCTATGGGCTGTCCATGTATTATACGTTCCGGTAGAGTTGTGCATATTGTAGAGGGGTTTAGCGGAAATCTATATAAAAATGACAAACATTGCAGCTGTGATATGGATTTTATTGACAGCTGCATTTTGTTATTATAAGATGAATCTGCAGTTCTTATTAATCTATGCTCTATATCTGTTATCTCTTGCTTTCTACCCGATATCCCCCACCTTACAACAGGTTTTTCCAGTCGTATCTCTGATATTCCTGTTTTCCTTCTATTACACCCGGCTTTTTATCTGATGACACTGTCTTTCTAGTTGTTATTTCCGGTTTGCTATCTGATTCTTCTTCCCATTTATTTGAAGTTTATACCGTATTCTTTTCAGCTCTCTTCCTGGTTATGACTATTTATATTTTTAACTTTATATTTTCACTAAGATAGGAGGTATGCCGGTTTGACGAAGTTACTGGCAATCTATGATACGGAAGTTTCTTATGCTTCACGTCTTATGGATTATATGAAGCGGTCTGCTTTGACCGGTTTCGAGATCGTGCTGTTTACCCGAAGGGACAGTCTTGATGAGTTCCTGAAAGACCATGTGGTAGAGCTTTTGCTGCTGGGGGAAGAGATACAGGAGGAAATGCCCCGGGATACTATACGGTATATCCTGCAGCTGACAGGGAACAAACCGACCAGCAGGAAAGAAAATACCCAGATGGTATATAAGTACCAGCCTGCCAAAGAAGTGATAAACGATCTCCTGGCCTGTTATATGAAGGCGCAAGGGCTCCGGGGCACAGATAGGAATGGGGAGCTTAAAATCATCTCTGTTTTTGCTCCAGCAGGTGGGAGGCGGGAGGTTACTTATGCTGCCTATCTGGCGCTCTGCCTTGCAGAAAGACAGAAGGTACTCTATCTGCCGATGGAACAGCTGCCTGTTTCCGATGTTTCGGCTACTGAAGGAGAGGATCAGGCATTATCTGAGTTTATCTATTATCTGAAAGAAGATGATAATCCTCTGATTTCTAAGCTGAAAGGACTGCTTAAGTTCTCCGGGAAGCTGGCCTGCCTGTCCGGAATTGCCCATGGGCTGGATCTGCTCTCTCTCGATAAGGAGGATGCTGGAAGGTTGGTCGAGGAGCTTAAGAAGAATACGGATTACGAAGCAGTTATATTCTATCACGGCATCTATACGGAATTCACGATAGAATTGATGAAACTAAGCAGCTGCAACTATATCCTTGGCGATGGAAGCCAATACTCCAAGGGAGCACTCAGGGAGTGGGACAGACAGATGGAAGCGCTTAAGGTGGATACCGAAGCAGAGAACTTTAAGCGTCTTCTTATACCGGAGAGCTCATATACAGAGGGAACAGCCGATGACCTTCTGAAGGAAAATAAGAATAGTACCATATGGCAGTTAGCGAAACAACAGGCAGACTTATTATAACAAGGGGGTATCCGGACCTATGGGATGGATGAAGGAGAAGCTTCAGCAGGAAGTACTGGACAGTATCGATTTAGCAACTGAGATTACAGATGAAGAATTGTTAAATACCATAGATCAGATCCTTGTGTTAAAAAGCAAGGAAAATTATATCAGTGTGCAGGAGAAGAGGAAACTGCGCCGGGAAATATTCAATTCCATAAGGAAGCTGGACATCCTGCAGGATCTTGTGGAAGATAGTACGATTACTGAGATTATGGTAAACGGACCGGATGATATCTTCATAGAACAGAATGGAAGGCTTCATGCCTGTGATCGCTGCTTTGATTCCGGGAAGAAGCTGGAGGATGTGGTTCAGCAGATTGTTTCACAGTCCAATCGGATCGTAAACGAAGCGAATCCGATTGTAGATGCCAGGTTATCTGATGGTTCCAGGGTAAATATCGTTCTTCCGCCGGTAGCTATGGATGGGCCTGTCATCACCATTCGTAAATTTCCCGAGAATCCGATTACAGTCGGACAGTTGATCAACCTCGGCTCCCTCACGGAAGAAACAGCTCTCCTTCTTAGATCACTGGTAATTGCAGGCTATAACATCTTCATCAGCGGGGGAACAGGCTCCGGTAAGACCACCTTCTTAAATGTGCTCTCCAATTATATTCCCAGCAGTGAACGAATTATTACGATAGAGGACTCGGCAGAGCTGCAGATCCGTAATATCCCTAATCTTGTAAGGCTGGAGGTGAGGAATGCAAACACGGAAGGTAATAACTGCATATCGATCCGGGATCTGATCAAGACCTCACTAAGAATGCGTCCGGACAGGATTATTGTAGGGGAGGTCAGGGATGCCGCAGCCATCGATATGCTTCAGGCCATGAACACCGGACATGATGGTTCCATGTCCACGGGACATGCGAATTCTCCCTCCGATATGCTGAACAGATTGGAAGCCCTCGTACTTCTGGGTGCGGATATCCCCTTGCTGGCAGTTCGGAAACAGATCGCCTCAGCCATCGATATTATCGTCCATCTTGGGCGTCTGAGGGATAAGTCCAGAAGAGTACTTGAAATAACAGAGGTGCTTCACTGTGAGGAGCATGAGATACGTTTAAACCCTTTGTATGTATTTACAGAGGAAGGCGAAGCCGAGGGCAGGATCATCGGAAAGCTGGTCAGACAGAATACTCTGAATCATACGGATAAGCTCCTCCGGGCAGGAATCAGACCGGAAAGCATATGACCTGTGAGTAATGAAAAGGCTATAAAGGTTCTAGCAGTTCATGGACCATCATTTAGGGGGTGAGAGTGGATGAAGGAGAGTAAGAGATATCCGATTTCTCTTAAGGAGAGGCTGGAGGATCTGCTTAAGGCGGCCGTACGGATCCTTCTCATAGGCTTTTTGTTCTATCGGTCCTTCTGTGCTTGCTTGTTTTTAAGTCCGGGCATTTATCTCTATCTAAGGAAGAAGAGGGCAGAACGGATCTCAATACGTCAATGGAAGTTAAATATTGAATTCCGGGATGGAATCGCAGCCGTATCTGCCGCCCTATGCGCAGGCTACTCGGCTGAGAATGCCTTTGAGGAAGCACTTAAGGATCTGGGCCTGATTTACCCTAAGGATTCAATGATTATGAAAGAGTTTCACTATATCAACAATCAGATTCGAATGAATATCACTGTAGAAAAGGCACTCAGTGATTTTGGTGAGCGAACCGGAATAGAGGATATCATCAGCTTCGCTGAGGTATTCTCTACAGCCAAGAGGACCGGAGGGGACCTGATCCAGGTGATACGCTCCACCTGCTCGATACTCAGTGACAAGCTTGAGGTGAAGAGGCAAATCATTACCCTGATTACTGCCAAGAGACTGGAAGCTGAGATCATGAAGATGATTCCCCTGGGTATCATCGGATATCTGTCCCTGTCATCACCAGGCTTCTTAACCCCGCTTTATCACAATCTTCTGGGGATTACGGTCATGACAATTCTATTACTCCTTTATCTGGCAGCTGCTCAGGCTGTTGATAAGATCATATCAATTGAAGTATAGGAGGTCTGTAATGCTATATCTGAATATTGCATTATGTCTTATCATGTCCGTTCTTTATGCAGTTTCCCTGAAGTGCTCCGGGAGCCTAAGAAGTGAAGTAAACAAAAAGGACCATAAATTATACTTCCTTTATCCGCTTGCCAGGCTGATTCTGACAAAAACCAGGCTGGAGCAGGCAATCGGCCATAATACTAAGGCAGCGGAAGCTCTCACAGCCCTTCATATTAATCATAAGCCTGAGACGGAGAGAAAGCTATATTGGTATAACAGAGTGTCCCTAATTCTAATGATCCTATTCCTGTTCAACCTGCTCTCCCTTATCAACGAACTACCTTCCGGTAAAAAATCAGGTACCCTATCCGAAGGGTCGATTGAGAGGCCGGAACAGGGAGACGGGACCAAAAATGTGGATCTGACCGTTACGATTACAAAGGAAGGGAAGGAATTGGGGAGTGCCGGGTCCGGACGAGCCGCGGGAGGAGAGAAGCTTTCGGAGCAGGACTTAAGGCAGCAGGAAAGCTACCGGGAAGAGATCAACATCCGGGTTGACGAGAGGGAATACAGCGAAGAGGAGCTTAATCAGGCAATGGAGGAGGGAATCTCCCTCCTTAAGACAGAGGTGCTGGGAAGGAACCAGGACTTTGAACATATTACGGAGGACCTAAACTTTATTGGCAGAATTCCGGGAACAAGCATAACCGTGGAGTGGCTACCCGAAGATTATAAGCTCATTAATGGAGACGGGCACGTAGAAAATGAAGAACTGACTGAAGGCCAGAGGGTAATCGGTGTCACAGCAGTACTCACCTGTCAGAATGCCAGACGGGACCATTCCTTCACCTTCACGGTTAGACCGAGGGAGAGATCAGAGAAGGAAACGCTGCTTAAGAAGCTATATCTCGAGCTTCAGAAACAGGCGACAGGAACCGGACAGGAGAAAAGCCTGAAGCTTCCGGACAGTATGGAGGGCTACTCCTTAAGCTGGGAGGAGAAGGAGCAGGAGAATGGAATTTTATTTATTTTCCTGGGGATCCTTCTTGCAGCAGTTTCATGGTTTTTAGGAGACGGGGAGCTTAAGAAGCGGATGAAGCTT
This sequence comes from Bacillota bacterium, assembly GCA_023415595.1. Taxonomy (GTDB): domain Bacteria; phylum Bacillota; class Clostridia; order Lachnospirales; family Lachnospiraceae; genus Mobilitalea. The sequence continues at coordinate 17,373 of JAEZJW010000178.1, read as the reverse complement.
AGAGAGAATCAGATGCTGATGGACTACCCCGAGATTATTAATAAGTTCAACCTTCTGCTGAATGCCGGGATGACGATCAGGCAAGCCTGGAGTAAGATCGCCGAGGATTATGCCGCAAAGAGCAAAGACGAGGCAGCTAAGAGACAGTATGCTTATGAAGAGATGCTGCTGACCGCACACGAAATAAAGCTTGGCGTACCGGAGGGTAATGCCTATGAGCAGTTTGGCAGAAGAACAGGGGTACTTCCCTTTATGAAATTCGGTTCTCTGGTTTCCCAGAATCTTAAGAAGGGAAATAAGGGACTGGCGGAGCTGCTGATGAGAGAGGCTCTGGATGCCTTTGAAGAACGTAAGGAGCTTGCCAAGCGCCTCGGAGAAGAAGCCGGAACGAAGCTGTTAGGACCGATGATGGTCATGTTTATGATTGTACTGATCATCATTATGATACCGGCGTTCCTATCCTTCGGAATATAAGCAGTATGTAATAAGCCATACAGTTTTTATCGGATCCCGGAGCAAGTTCTGAGAGCTGCTGTAATATAGGAGAACTGATTCAATAAATGATGGAGAGAGGAGACTGCCTAAGTGGCAGGATAGGAGCAAATGAGAGATAAAATTAAAAAATTAGCTGAGAAAAAAGCAGATGGGCTTGGGGTAATCGAAATCATCCTGATTATTGTAGTATTGATTGGACTGGTTATCATCTTTAGGACTAAAATTACTGAATTAATTGGTAACATCGTTGATATGATCAGTGAAAGAGTGAAAGGACTTTAGATTAATCTGTAGATGCGGTCAGGATGCGCAGGGAGGAGGATGTCTTTGGAAATACGGAACCTTAATAAGAAATCCGAGGGAGCCATTACAGTATTCTTAAGTCTGGTGCTCCTGCTCATACTGTCCCTTGTGATGACAATCCTCGAATCAGCCAGAGTGAATACTGCAAAGATATTCGCAGAAAGAGCCTTAACAACTGCGATGGATTCCGTACTTGCAGAGTTTTATGATCCTCTTCTGGAGGAATACCATCTGCTCTCCTTGGAAGCAGGGTATGGAGGAACCGCAATCAATAAGGAGGAGATGGAAGAAAGACTAGAGGATTATATGTCCTATACCTTTACGCCGAACAAGGAGTTATCCTACCCTACGGAGGGCCTTGAATTATACGATATCTCATTGGATTCCTTAACGGTGACTGAGACCGCCGTACTGATGGATTATCAGGGAGAGCTGTTCCTGAACGAAGCCGTGGAATATATGAAGTACAGGGAGCTTGGTAACGGCATGGAGCTTCTGCTGGATAAGATTTCCGCTTTGGAGAAGCCGGAGAAGGTCAGTATCCTGTACGAAGAGAAGCTAAGGGCAGAGGAGGAGCTGGTTGCAATAGATGAAGGCATCCTGAAGCTGATGATGCTCTATGATGGGATCTATACGTCGAAAAAAGGCCTCATGGTGAATAAGGAAGGAGAGCTTCAGACAGTTCCCGATTATATCAAGAAAATATGCTGCGGGACCGTGACGAAGGAGAAGACAGGAATTAATAATGACAGTCTTTTCACTGCTGTAGCAGGAAATTATATTGATCCCGGAGTCTTGTTTTCTGAAATCGGAGAGTGCTTTCGAAGGCTTGACAGTATCCTGGAAACGATCAAATCGCTGGATGCCGGAATAGTGAATACCGTACAGCAAATTACGGAGGCAGAGACTACTCTGGGAGAGCTGAAGGCTTACCAGGAGTCTGTGAAAAAGGATGAAGAAGCTTCGAAGGAAGCAAGCGCTCAGGTAAAAGCCTGCAGGGAATATATCAGTGAGCTGGAAACCCAGCTTAGCAGTATGGAGCTGGAACGTACGATGAGTGAGTCTGAGAAGCTTACCATGATCGAGGAGATCCGAATCCGCAGGGATGAGATCGTATTACTAACGCGAGCTCTCGAAACTCTGATACCACAAGCAGAATCTGTGATTGATAATATCCTGCTAACCGCAGGGAAAGCAGACGAATTAATCATGAATTATGAAGGAAGCCTGACAGAGGCAGAAGAGGAGCTTGGAGAAGGAATCTATTCCACGATGGAGGAGGGCCTTCAGGAGTTAAAGAGATATCAGAGCGGTAATGCCTTCGGATATGATTTTCCTGGCATGAAACAGATCCTGAAGCAGGATTATGAAATCCTCACGGCAGCTGATTCTTACCTTATGGAGGCAGGGACTTCGCTCGAAAGCATGGATTATGACAAAGCGCAGGAGAGCTTTACCAGTGCAGGGGAAACCCTCAGGACTTATCGGACCGATGGGCTGACACTTGATTACAGCAGCCTGGTGATTCAGAAGAATAGCTCCATGGATCCTCTTGGACTGATCGGAGAGCTGGTTACGGAAGGCCTTACCGGTTTGGTGATAGATTCTTCAGAGGTTTCCGATGCAAAGCTTACGGAAGGGTCCCTCCCCTCCGAAATCGCTTCCTTAGCCGGAGAGACCGGGATAGGGTTTGACTTTGGAGCTCTGTTCACGAGCCTGGTGATCGGAGGTAAAAAGTCGGGTTTGGAGGGTCTGTTCGCCGGTTTCGGAGAGTATGACTTTGCTTCGGAATTAGGGGAGGCTGCCAATGCGGCAGCAGAGCATCTTCTGTTCCAGGCGTATCTGCAGGAGCATTTTTACCGACTGCCGATGGAAGGAGAGAACACCTCCGGAAGAAAACCTTCTGCACTAGACTACGAACAGGAATATCTCCTGATGGGCAAGTCTTCGGACACGGAGAATCTGAACGCTGTCCTGACACAGATCATACTCCTCCGTACGATACTGGATTTCACCAGTCTTCTTGGGGACAAGGCAAAATGGAGTGAGGCGAGGGCCATTGCAACCGGTCTCGTAGGATTTACAGGACTTCCGATTCTTGTATCCATCACACAGACAGTATTGGTGGTGCTGCTGGCATTTGCAGAAGCCCTGGTTGATACCTGCGCCCTGATCCTCGGTAAGGAGGTACCGATATTTAAAAAGAAGGTCGGTCTTAGCTTTAATGAGCTGCCCTTCCTGCAGAGAGAGTATATCCATACGAAGGCAGCTGGCTACCCGGAGGAAAAAGGAATATTGGCCCTATCCTATGCGGACTATCTGAAAATCTTCCTTTTCCTGAAGAACAAGACGGAGGTTTCCTATCGCTGTATGGATCTGATCCAGGAGAATATCAGGCTGCGTTATGAGAGCAGCTTCTCCCTGCAAAACTGCGTCTTCGGCTTTGAGACTGAGGCAGAATTTAATTTTAAGACAAAATTTATTGCTCTGGGCTTTGTAAAAAAGCTTCTGGCAGCTGATACAAAAGGTTTTAGGTTTCCTGTTAAAGCCGGATACAGCTATTGAGATCAAAGCTGTTATGCTAATTACGTTAAGCACAGGCCTATCCATATATCCCCAAACGGGGCAAATGGGATCTCCTGCCGGGTGGTTCGGGATGTCCGCTCTTCTGTTTTATTCTGTTTTTCAACTATAACCCCAAAAATAAAATTATCTCTCTCTCCAGGAAATCATTTGCTTTAGGTATAGGAAGAACGGACATCCCGGACCATCCGTAACAATATAAAGAATAGAGACTATGAAGATATGCATGAGCAGTTTTTAATGAAACAGAAGGAAGAAGATATCATGGCGGATAACCGAGAGTTAGTCCGGAATGCTTCCCTTACGGTAGAAGCTGCGATTGTGATGCCTGTTTTTCTGTTCTGCATCCTGGTGTTCTTATATTTTCTTCAGATTATTACAGTTCAGGAGCATATCCAGAATGCAATCACGAAAACCGGATTATCGCTGGCGAGGGCAGCTTATGTTTATGAGGATTTCACAGGAGGGGAAGATTTCGCAACCATCGACTTCTCGTTATTCGGTGAAGAGTACGAGTTGGATTTATCTGAGGCAGCAGAGGTCATTACAGGTGAGCTTGTGGTAAAGGCACTCTTAAAGAAAGAACTGGACCTTCCTCAGATCAATAACTCCTGCATTCAGGGAGGCTTCCGGGAAATCAGCTTTTATAACAGCCGGGTCCTGGAAGAGGACTTCATCGATATCGTTGTCCGGTATCATATTAAGTTCCCGATCTGGCTCTTCGGATTAGAGAATTTGCGAATGATTCAGAGGGTACGCTTAAGAGGGTGGACGGGGCATCAGGTCCCTGCCACCTATACGATTATAAAAGAAGGTACCTCTGAAGGGGAAACGCTTGTTTATATTACCGCTACAGGTACCGTTTACCATAGTGACAGAAACTGCTCCCACTTAAACATCTCCATCGAAGAAGTCCACACCCTGCCGGAGAACCGCAGGAATAAGAACGGTGGAAAGTATTATCCCTGCGAGCTTTGCTGTGGGAAGGAGGTATCTTCCTGGTCAAACAGAGGAGTTTATTATATTACGGAAGACGGAGACCGGTTTCATATACTTAGGGAGTGCTCCGGCCTAAAAAGAACGGTGAGGGAGGTCCCGCTTTCGGAGGTATCGGGCCGAGCACCCTGTAAGAGGTGCGGGAAAGGAAAGAATTAATAAAATATAGTTAGTTAAGTTGTAAAGCAAAATTATGCTGACGCCCAAATCCGCGGGTATCGGCAACATGGAGGATTTATATGTCAGATCAAATAATAAAGGTAATACTGGGAATTCTGCTCTTTGTCACTTCTCTGCAGGATGTGCGGACGAAGAAGATCAGTCTCTGGATCATAGCAGCAGGGGCGGTCCTTATCTGTGCCGGAGTGCCATTCTCTAATAGTATCTCAGTTGCAGACAGAGCCATTGGTACACTGGTTGGGGTTGGTATCTTAATAACCAGTAAGGCAACCGGAGGTAAGATCGGTATGGGAGATGGGTACCTGCTCTGTGTTACCGGAATCAGCTTAGGCTTCTGGGGCAATATGGAGTTGTTTGCCATTGCCTTATTTGCCGCTGCGATTGTATCAATTATACTGCTTATCTTTCGGCTTGCCGATCGAAAGAAAAGCATCCCGTTTATCCCTTTTCTTTTTGTGGCATACCTGATCCAACTGATCAGTACCAAGGCCGGGCTGACCGCATAAGTGTTCATTGCGTTGAAACAATGGGATTGCCGGCTGATATAGAATACGGATCAGCGTAATAAATGCTATTGATTAGAGGAAGGGTTTGCGTTGACAGACCTATGGGATGAGAGGTGAAGCTATGGCCAAACGACAAATACGGGGAAACTTTACGGTGGAAGCTGCATTACTTCTTCCGATGATCCTATTTATCATCTATTCCATGGTATGCTTAAGCTTCTACCTTCACGACAGAAGCAGGATGGAAGGAATACTGGATGAAGTGCTTCACAAAGGAGCTTTAACGCTGAAGCATGAAGCAGATATTCGGACCGGCAGGGTAGAATATGAGAACATAGGGAATCGGGGCGTATTCTATCTGCTGACCGGTGACACAGAGCAGCAGGAGAAGGAGTTTAAGGACTATCTGCAGGAGATCTCAGAGAAAGGATTTTTCCTTACTGAGATTACCGACATACAGGTTGAGGTGAACAAACTTACGATTAAGATCACGCTGGAAGGTGAATTTGAAGTGCCTCTGAAGGGGATCCGGGAGTTTTTTCATCCGGACAGTAAGATAACTGTTGAGGCAGAAAGGAGTATTCATGATCCTGCCGAGTTCATACGTATCTCTGAAGTAGTACTTGATACCGGGAGCAAAATAAAAGGGTTTGAGGAGCTTAAGGGAAGGATAGATAAAATACTGGGAAGGTGATTTGGGGATCCCATCAATCGGAATCCTCGAACGAGTGGCATATAATAAAGCGTTAATCACGGAGGCCATTATGTTGATAGAGTATAGTAAGGATCTGTACCATAATTATATGAGGATAAAGGAGCATACCTATGATGAGACTAACGCCTACTGTATTCGTATGCTGGAAGCGGAGGGACTAAGCGGGGTCCTTAGGCCTGATTGCAGAAGACTGGATGGCCAGCTGTATGTGTATTATGATATTACTGCAAAACAATCCTTAACTAATCTGCTGGGGAAGTCCTCATTATCCAGGGAATCTCTGAAGCAGCTATTAACAGAAACGATCGGAACTATATTGAAGGCTTATGAGTACCTGCTGGATGAGAAGGGCTTTCTGCTAGGTCCCGAGACAATCTTCTTTAATCTGAATACGTGTAGATATGAGATTTGTTATCTGCCCGGCTATGACAAAGATGTAAGGGAGCAGCTGATTAACTTCATGGAATTCCTTATGAATAAAGTGGACTATAATGATAAGGAAGCAGTACTCTTGATCTATAACTTATATGCGGCAGGGAAGGACGAAGGCTATGCCTTTGTCCATATGCTGCAAATCATACAGAAATCCAGTCAGCCCGGACCTGAAAACCATGGAGAAAGAAGCCCAGGACTGAACTGCACTGAGAGAAACCATAGCAATTCCGGACGGGGTGACATCTACGGTAGTTTCATGAATAAAAACACTCAATTAACAAGGGTTGAGGATCCGGTACGGACTCAGAAGGCAGGGCTCCCGGAACCGGAATTCCATAGAGAAGCACGGAGAGCATTCCCTGTCATGCTGGAGAAGGAATCCAGAGAACAGGAGGCAGTCTGCTATCCGATAAAAGCTTATCTGGGTACAGCTGGCTGCTGTATGGCAGCCTTACTGGTACTGCTCCTATGTATGAAAACAAAGCTATGTTATAACGCCCTGGGCTATAGAATTGATTATAGTAAGCTGTTTGCGATCCTTCTGATACTTTTCAGCTGCTGTGGTTATCTGATTATGAAGCTTTGGGATAAGAAGAACAGGATAACTAAGATGGTTACCATGAAGGAGTACCATGACCCAAGACAGGAGACAGAAGTCTATGAAACACCAACCATACCCTCCGGAAGAATGCATGGTCTGAGAGATAATATTATAGATTTTATGACAAAGCTTAAGGGCTTGAAAAATAAAAATAACAGATCAAGACAACCATACTCCCTAGAGAAGGGACTGGCCTTGAGGAGAAAGGAGGAAGAAAAGTTTCCCAACTGCAGTTTTATGGATGTAACCACTGACAGTCGGGAAGGACTACGGAGGGGAGCCGGGAGCGATATGCAGGAACCTGAGGAGGAAGAGGAAGCTTTAAATCCCACATGTCTGCTAAACGCAGTCGAACCGGAGTACGGATGTAAGCTAAAGCCCGTAGAGGGAGCTGACTATGAGCCAATACCAATCAAGGATTTCCCCTTCTTCATCGGAAAACTTAAGAAAAATGTGGATTATTGTCTTGAAAAAGAGGTTGTCAGTCGATATCATGCGAAGATCACCAGGGAGGGTGACAGATATTACATAACAGACTTAAACTCCACCAACGGGACCTATCTCAACAAGGAGGTGCTGATGACCTATCAGCAGAAGGAGCTGAAACCCGGAGATGAGATATGTTTTGCAGATGTCTGCTATATATTTGTATTGAATTAAATGCAGATTTATTAATAGCCTGAGGCTATGGATAATGAAACAAGTCTTGAACTAAATACGTTTAGGGTATAGGATATTAATTGGTATTACAGAGCGAATATAAAGGCGATAGGAAAAAGAGATGGAAGTTCATTAACAGGGGGCAAGTGCCTCCTGTTTATTTGTATTATATACAGACTAAATTTAACATACCGCGTTTGCATAAACATATTGTAATATATGGGATTCCAGTGATACAATGGATTTAACAGTACTTTATTATGGTATAATATAGAATAGTTAAAGGAAGCAAGATGGATACAATTCATTAGAATAAGTAGAAATAATTCAGATAGAAATGGGGAATTAACATGAAGCAGTATGTGATGGCACTGGATCAGGGGACAACCAGCTCCAGATGTATTATTTTCGATAAGGCGGGCAGGATGAAGAGTGTGGCACAGAAGGAATTCACACAGATTTATCCGAAAGCTGGTTGGGTGGAGCATGACCCGATGGAGATATGGTCCTCTCAGATCTCTGTCGCCACAGAGGCGATGGCTAAGCTCGGTATCGCTGCGGAAGAGATTGCCGTTATCGGAATCACAAACCAGAGGGAGACCACCGTGGTCTGGAACAGGCATACAGGACTGCCGGTCAGTAATGCGGTCGTATGGCAATGCCGAAGGACTGCGGATATGGTCATGGAACTGAAAAGCCGTGGGCTGGAGCCCTATATCAGACAGACCACAGGACTGATTCCAGATGCTTATTTCTCCGGAACCAAGGTGACCTGGATCCTGGATCATGTTCCGGGAGCGAGGGAAGAGGCTGAGAAGGGTAATCTTCTGTTCGGAACCGTGGATACCTGGCTGATCTGGAATCTGACCAAGGGAAGGACCTTTGTAACGGATTATTCCAATGCATCCAGGACGATGCTTTTTGATATCAGGAAACTGGAATGGGATGATATGCTCCTTGAGGAACTCAGGATTCCAAAGAGCATGCTGCCGGAGGTGAAGCCCTCCAGTTGTATCTATGGGGTGACGGACCACTCTCTGTTCGGATCGGAGATACCGATCGGAGGAGCAGCCGGTGACCAGCAGGCCGCGCTGTTCGGACAATGCTGCTTTACCAAGGGGGAAGCGAAGAATACCTATGGAACGGGCTGCTTCCTGCTGATGAATACGGGAGAGGACGCGGTTACCTCCAAGCACGGACTTTTGACTACGCTTGCTGCCTGTACCGAAGATAAGGTTCAGTATGCGCTGGAGGGCAGTGTCTTTGTAGCCGGTGCGGCGGTACAGTGGCTGAGGGACGAGCTTCAGCTGATCCGTACCGCAGCAGAGAGTGAGAAATATGCCACGGAGGTAGAGGATTCGAACGGAGTCTATGTGGTTCCTGCCTTTACCGGGTTAGGTGCTCCTTATTGGGATCAATATGCGAGAGGAGCGGTGGTAGGGATCACCCGGGGCTGTAATCGTAATCACATCATCCGTGCGACACTGGAGGCTATCGCTTATCAGACCTATGATGTACTGAAGGCCATGGAGAACGATCTTGGAACCAGCCTAAAGTCGCTGAAGGTGGATGGCGGAGCCTGTGCAAACCGGTTTTTGATGCAGTTCCAGGCTGATATCCTGCTGACCGATGTACTGAAGCCGGAATGCATCGAAACGACTGCCCTGGGGGCAGCATATCTGGCAGGACTGGCAGCGGGCTTCTGGAAGGATAAGGACGAGATTAAGAAGAACTGGGCACTGTCGGAGACCTTTCTGCCGTCCATGCCGACGGAGAAGAAGGATCACTTAATCGAAGGCTGGAAGCGCGCCGTGACACGATCTTTTGCCTGGGAAGAATAAAAATACCCCGATAAATTCAAGGTTAAGCAATGAATGTGAAATGAAATATTTATACTTGGAAATATGTGTTCAAGATGATATGAGATAAGGACGAATAGATGAGAATCATTGATGGGCTGATGTATCAATTGCGAATAAGGGACTTTATCATGCTGGATATTAACATGAACGGGGTTTTTCTGTTCTACCGGCAGGTTAATTTAGATGCGGACATCATGATACTATTCCATGCTCCCTCGGGGGATGAGCTGCCGGCCCAGGAATACGGAAGAATTCTGGGTAATATTAAGGATAAGTTCCTTGCTAACGGGTTTCAGGAGGTACGTCTGTTAAGCTTGATTATGACGGAGGACCCTGACAGGGCGAAGAAATATTGTCTGGATCAGGATAATCATTGGATCATTGATTTGACCTACAGGCGCCTTATGATCTACGAAAACCAGATACCGGATTATATGGGCCTTAAGAAGGATCTGGAGGAGCTGCTGGAAAAGGAGGATCTGATCACGGAGATGGAGTTCCACCCTTATACCGACGGCAATTCAGCAGGCCATGGGAGAACGGGACCAAATCGCCATAGATCCGATTGGATTACCCTGTTCAATACCGCTTTGATCGCGTTAAATATATTAATTCATTTTCTGGTCCATTACACGGGAATCTTCGGAAGTACCGAGGAGATTATGGCCAGAGGTTCATTGAACTGGTATGAGGTAAAGGAGAAAGGGGAATTCTACCGTATCCTGACCGCTATGTTCCTGCACTCCGATTTGGAGCACCTGCTCAATAATATGATTGTGGCATTCTTTGTCGGAGACAATCTGGAACGGGCTGCCGGGAAGTTTAAGTATCTGCTTATTTATTTTGGATCAGGAATGATTGCAGGGATAACGTCCATCAGTTATAATATGATAAAGGAAGATAATGTTTACTCCATCGGAGCCTCCGGAGCCATCTTTGGTATCGTCGGGGCGATGACCTATATCATTATTGTAAATAGGGGAAGGCTGGAGGATTTAAACGGAAGACAGATTATCTTATTTGCAGCCATCAGCCTCTATGGCGGAATAGCCGCTTCAGAAATCGATAATGCGGCACATGTTGGTGGGTTTATCGGAGGTATTCTGTTGGCCATCCTGATGTATCGTAAGAAAAAGACGAAAGAAGCTACACCCATATAAGGGATACGGGAGGAGATAATATGAAGGTTAATATTTATTATGGTGGAAGGGGACTGATTGAGGATCCGACGCTCTATGTCATCAGTAAGCTGACAGCTGTTCTGGAGGAGCTCAGAGTCCATGTTACCAGATACAACCTTTATGAAGAGAAGAATACGATAGCTATGCTCCCGAAGACATTAAAGGAAGCGGATGGGGTCATTCTTGCCGCTTCGGTGGAATGGTTCGGTATCGGTGGCCTGATGCAGCAATTTTTAGACTCCTGCTGGCTTTACGGTGATAAGGATAAGATCAGTAAACTATACATGCTGCCGATCGTAATGGCGACCACCTATGGTGAGAGAGATGCCGAGCTGACCTTAGTGAAGGCGTGGGAGATGCTTGGTGGAATCCCCCCTTATTACGGCATCTGTGCCTATGTGGAGGATCATATCGAATTTGAGACGAACCCGGAATATAGGAAGAGTATTGAGGATAAAGCAGAATCCTTCTACCGGATCATCAACCAGAAGCGAAGGATGCTGCCGATGAGTAATGCTGCAGTGAAGCAGAACCTTCTGAACAGCAGCCCGATCGTATTGACTCCTCAGGAGAGTGAGCAGCTGTCCATGTATGTTTCGGATGATGCTTATGTGAAGAAGCAGAAGGAAGATATCGAAGAGCTGACCCAGATGTATAAGGAGAAGCTGGACAGCGGGGACGGGGAAACCGGACAGGAGTTTATCAAGAACCTGAAGGACAATTTCCACCCGATTGAGGACTTCGTGGCTACCTATGCAATAACGATGACGGATACGAAGAAGACCTTAGTGGTAGAGATAAATAATAAGCACTTAAAATGCTATTACGGGGAAAAGCCGGATGCGGATGTAATCCCAAAGACCTCCCATAATGTCATGACCCGGCTGGTGCTTGGAAGGATTACCTTCCAAGGCGCCTTTATGTCCAGTGAGCTGACAGCCAAGGGTAACTTTAAAACACTCCGTACCTTTGACCAGGTATTTCAGTTTAATATACTATAAGCACTCGGTTCAGAGAGGAAGAAGGACCGTAAAGCTGGTCAGTTCCTGATCAGAGCTGACACTGATCGAGCCATAATGTAATTCAATGATCTTCTTGGACACAGCCAGTCCGACCCCGGTACCTCCCTTTTTATAGGTGACAAAGGGTACGAAGATCTTGTCAATCTCATCCTCCGGGATGGGAATTCCGTTATTACTGATCCGGATGGAGAGCTTGGGAAGACTTTGCTCATCCCCGGGCAGATACTTTAAGGTGACTCGGATGAAATTACCCGGTGAAGTGGCTTCAAAAGCATTTTTAATCAGGTTGGAAAATACCTGTTTGAGTTTAATGGCATCACAGGAGTAGGTATAGAAATACTCCTCACAATGATCCTCGCATTCCAGATTCAGGTCAATCTGCTGCTCTGCAGCCTGAGGCATAAAATTATTAACGGTATTGCCAAGCAGAATTAAAAGATTATGATTTGCCTTATTAACACTGTTACCGGTGTTCAGCTGAGAGGCATCGGCCATCATGACCTCCATATCCTGCACCAGGTCCTGAAGCTGTTCCCAGTATTTGAATTCCTTTGTTTCCGGATGCTTGGTTTCTATGTATTGAAGGGTGCCCTTCATTAAGGACAGAGGATTGCGCAGCTCATGGATGAACATGGATGTGGTACGTTTATAATCATCGGCGATGTTCTGAAGGACAGCTTCCAGTGCGGGATTCTCTTTGACCAGAGAGGCAAGCGAATCTTGATCTGTTTCAGATAACATGGTAATACCCCCTTTATGAACGCATTCGATAAAATGATAGTATCAAATTATGGAAAATTTTGCAATGTTAAGTGTAATACAACAATCGACAGCGGAAGACAGATGGTCACACGGCTAATTGTGCTGACACCCGAATTCGTGGGCGGAAAGGAGTTTTTTATGAACGATAACTGTATTTTTTGTAAAATCATTGAGGGTAAGATACCCTCTGACACCATCTATGAGGATGGGGATTTTAAGGTGATCATGGATATTTCCCCGGCTGCAAAGGGACATGCCATCCTTCTAGCTAAAAAACACTTTGAGAATCTCTTTGAACTGGAGGATGAGCTTGCTTCTAAGGCACTTCTGGTGGCTAAGAAGGTAGCACTTGCCATGAAGGAAGAGCTGGGCTTTGACGGAATGAATCTTCTCCAGAATAACGGGGAAGCCTCCGGGCAGACCGTATTCCATTTTCATATACATCTGATTCCCAGGTTTCAGGAGGACCAGGTTGAAATAACCTGGATCCAGGGAAGGTATGCCGATGGTGATGCAGCGAAGGTTGCGAAGGCAATTGCGGACAAGATAAAATAATCCAACGCACATCAAAGAAGTTAGTATAAGAAATAATAAAGTAAAGGCTATTCCGGAGGCTGGTGTCAACAGAATGCACCTTGCGCGGGGATAGCCTTATATTTATGTAGACCGGATCAGCACTCCTTGATTAATCCTATAATAGTGCCGATAGAATTATTCAGCTCGCTTTGATTCATGGCCTCTATATACTTATTCCTATTCCCCATCACATCCCCAATCGCCTGCAGAAGGCTGGACACACTCAGTTCCTCTTCCGTAAGTACATAGGAATAGCCTTGCCGCTCGAAGGACTCAGCATTTAAGATCTGGTCACCGCGGCTGGATTTTAAGGACAGCGGAATCAGGATATTTGGCTTTCTTAGAGCCAGAAGCTCACAGATTGCATTCGCTCCGGCACGGGAAATGACCAGGTCGGCAGCAGCGAATAAGTCACTGAGTTCTTTCTTAATATATTCAAATTGAACATAACTCTCTAAATTCGACAGCTTATCCTCCAGATTATCTTTCCCACAGAGATGGATGATCTGATAATCCCGTAACAGGGTTGGAAGCATGCCTCGAATCACTTCATTAATGACTCTGGATCCGGTACTCCCTCCGATAATCAGGATAACAGGTTTATTTGCAGTAAATCCGCAAAAATCAAGACCACTAAGCTTATTTCCCGAGAACAGTTCCTTCCGTATCGGGGTTCCTGTCAGTACAGCCTTTTCCGGGGGAAGATATTTCAGGGTTTCGGGAAAATTAGCACAGACCTTTTTAGCGGCTGGGATGGCTAATTTGTTCGCCAGGCCGGGTGTCATATCGGATTCATGGATGATGGCCGGGATCTTAACCTTCTTGGCGGCCAGAACTACCGGTACTGTTACGAAGCCACCCTTTGAGAATACAACATCCGGCTTTAATTTCTTCAGAAGCTTTTTCGCTTGCAAATAACCCTTCATAACCTTAAAGGGATCTGAAAAGTTCTTTGGATCAAAATATCTCCTTAGCTTACCTGAGGATATTCCATAGTAAGGAACTCCCAATTCTTCGATCAGTTTACGTTCAATCCCGTTTTGGGAGCCAATATAATGGATGTCGTAGCCTTCCTCTTTCAGCCCCGGAAGTAAGGCAATACAGGGTGTGACATGGCCGGCTGTTCCTCCGCCCGTTAATACGATACGTTTCACTCTAGTGACCTCCATTTCTTTAATGCCTTGGCTAACTGGTCCGGACAGGAGGTACTTTTAAAACCGCAAGGGGTACCCTCCAGCCTGCTGATAACATCATCCACCTTCATACCGATTAATAGCTTGGAAAGACCGAAGGCATTTCCTGCACAGCCGTTCTTAAAGCTGACAGATTTGATGGTATCATTTTGTTCATCTATCTCAAATTTGATTTCGCTGCTGCATACCCCGGATGTCTTGTATACCATAATTAGCTAATCCTCCTATGACCTGCGTTGGTACCGGATTATATTCCATAACCGAGTTCATTTTATCTCACCTATGTGTTTTTTGCAAATGATTTATTTGTGAAGTTATCTTATAAAACTTCTGCAACGCCTTTATCATCTGAGGCCTTATCTTTACCGGTATCATTAAGCGATCTTTTGGCCAATACTGTTGCAAGAGAATCTCCAAGCTGTGTAAATATAGCGGCCAGCATGGTAATCTCATCTTCGGGACAATTTCTTGCAATCGTACAGGCTATGGCTGTAACAAAAGACAGCAGTTCACATTCATCCATGTTTTATCACCCCACTAAAATATATGCTTGGAGCGAAGGTTATGTGAGGTGTAGGAAATACGTTTATAATTATGGAGATCGTGCCATAAAGGGAAGATAAATATTTACAAATTCGGAATATGATGTATAATGTAGCATAACATTAAATTCAAGGTACATGCAGGTGGGTATTTGGTGCCGTATGGTAGCAGGTGGGGCAAAAATAAATCATATAAGAGTCATTGCATGGAATAGTTGAATGTTATAATGGGGATGGTTCGTAAGTATACGGAGTTAGAGCGTTGGAAACAAATATTATAAAAGGGGGAACTGCTATGAAGAGTATTAATACACCGTATAAGCCCGAGGATGTGGGCTATGACCCTGCCAGAGTAGAAGCTTTGACAGGACACTTTGAGGATATGGTGGCGAAGAAAAAGATTCAATGTGCCAGCTACTGTATGGTGAGGGATGGGAAGAGTTTTGCCTACAATGCAGTTGGCAAATTATCCTACCGTGAGGAGGATAACAGAGAAGCACTGCCGGATATGATATTCAGGATAGCATCTATTACGAAGCTGTTTACTTCGGTTGCTATCTGGCAGCTGGTGGAGGATGGTAAGCTCAGGGTAAACCAGAAGGTTGGGGAGATCATCCCGGATTTCAACGAGCCTCCTTTCCAGGAGATTACGGTAGCGCACCTTCTGTCCCATACCTCCGGGCTCCATCCGGATCCGGGCTGCTTTCCGAATAAATATTTCCAGTCACCTTGGCACTTCATTGAGGCAGATAAACCGGAGAATTGGATCGCTGCAGCCTTAAAAAGCGGCATGTGGAAGAAGCCTGGTGAAGAGTGGGGTTACTGTTCCTTTGGCTTTGTAGTTCTTGGTGAGGTGATCAGCAGAGTCAGCGGTCAGTTTGCCAATGATTATATCATGGAGCACATCGTGAAGCCCTGTGGCATGAAGGAATCCGGTTTTGACAGAAATAACCCGGAATTATTGTCCAGAGCATGTATTGTAAATGATAAAACTGAGGAATTTGTTAAGGCAGTGATGGACGGAACCTATGAGGAGGATGAGGATGACCGCTACTGGAAGAAGATACCCGGAACCGGCGGAGCAATGTTCTCCACTGCATATGATCTGTGCCGGTTCGGTACGATGCTCCAGCAGGGCGGCTACATAGACGGAGTCCGTGTCCTAGGCAGAAAAGCCATTGAGAAGATGGCTACCTTATACACAGGACCAAATATTAAGGATTATTGCTGGAATGCAGGTGGACCCTACCGTGCCTACGGACTGGGACCTGACATGCGTAACAACGAAGCAAGCCTCTATTCGAAAGGAACCTTCTTCCATGAGGGTGCCGGGGGCTGCTGCCTGATTATAGATCCGGTGGAGAAGCTGGTTACGGCTTGGTTCATTCCTTTTATTAATGATGTATGGTGTCCGGAACCGCTGTATAATGCGGCTGCAGTGATGTGGTCGGGACTTATCTGAGTCCTGTTTAATACAATACGAGCTTCCTTTTGCCGGAAAGCTTCTTTCGGGCAGGAAGCTCCTTGTCATTGTTTTGGGAGGAACTATGAAGTACTTACGACATAAATTAGAGGTTATGAAAGCGGTTGCAGTGGTTACCTATAAGGAGTGGAGTGCCTACCGCACCCACACCATGGTTTCCATCTTCGTGGGGCCGGTATATTTTATCGTCCAGTATTTCATCTGGACAGCAGCTTATGGCGGCAGATCGGAGCTGAACGGGATGGAGCTGTCGCAGATGATTACCTATTTCGGTGCCTCGACCCTGATCGGTTATCTGACGATGGATTTTGCGGACTGGAACCTGCAGATGTTAATTCGGACCGGAAAATTCCTGACCTTTGCATTGCGGCCGATACATCATAGGTTCTTTGCTTTTTCTCAGAAGCTCGGGCACAGGGTATTGGGGCTTATCTTTGAGTTCATCCCCTGCTATTTCATATTTACACTCCTGTTTCGGATCGATATGGTACCGAAGAACCTCGGATGGACCATCCTTTCTGTGGCCCTTGCATTTCTGATGAACTTCTATGTTCACTATATCCTTGGAATGTCAGCGTTCTGGTTTACTCAGTCCTCCGGAATCCGGAGAGTGTTTGATCTGCTGTCCAGCGTATTCTCCGGAGTATTCATCCCATTGGTGTTTTTTCCTATGGCTTTGCAGAAGCTATTGTTTTTCCTGCCTTTCCCGTATATGTCCTTCGTTCCGGTCATGGTTTTTACCGGGGATTTTAAACTCGCCGGTGTCACGATGTCCATCCCTGAGATCGTATGCATCCAGGGAGCTGCGGTAGCGGTCACCATTATGTTCAGTGAGATTCTGTACCGTGCCTCTATGCGGAGGTTTAACGGGGTGGGAGCGTAAGGCTGACTAAACTCTGCCATTTCATTGGAAAGGAATTATATGATATGAAGCGATATTTATTAATCTATAGAGAGTGTATCAAAGTAGCTTTCCAGGCAGCTTCGACCTACCGGCTGAATTTCCTTCTGAACTGTATCATCATGCTGCTGGGAGACATCCTGTTTCCACTGATTACGCTGCTGATCTATGGTTCCGGGGCCGGCTTTGAGGGCTGGACAGTTTATGAGGTACTTTTGATCCAATCGGTATTTACGATGTCCATGGCGATTGCTGATATGACCTTTCACGGAATCCTATGGGCAACCATGGGACATGTCCGGGAAGGAAATCTGGAGATGGTGCTGATCCTTCCCGTAGATACCATGTTCATCCTGATGGCCAGAACCTTCTCCATC
>JAEZJW010000108.1 GCA_023415595.1 Bacillota bacterium | reverse complement strand
CAAGTTTGGAAGGGATAAACGCTGAAGGCATCTAAGCGTGAAGCCCCCCTCAAGATAAGATATCCCATAGCACAAGCTAGTAAGACCCCTGAAAGACGATCAGGTAGATAGGACAGAGATGGAAGTGCGGCAACGCATGCAGTTGACTGTTACTAATAGGTCGAGGGCTTGACCTGAAAAGGTTTTTTACAGAAAGTCATCATTTTCTAGTGTAGGTTTTAGTCAAGTGAATATGGTAAACCATTAGCCTGAAGCTTAAGATGCTTTAGGTTTTTTGTTTTATTATCTTCCTTCAGGTCAGTAATAACCCAAATTCTGTTTGTCTTTTTCTTTTCCTTCACCAAATCTTCCCGGACTAGCAAAAACTCTTAATAATTTGTAGAATATACTCACAAACAATCAGAATACTTATAAAATAATAATGAAACTGCAAATAATTAAGGTGAAGTAATGGAGATAGATTTCAATACTATCCGTAATAATATAAATATAAAAGCATATCATATCATCGGCTGGGGATCCGGAAGAACAGTATTCGATTTAGAAAATGGTTATGTTGTAAAAGCTGCAAAAAACAGAAAAGGTATCGAGCAAAATAAGGCAGAATATCGAATCTCAAACCTGGATCAAAATAATGTATTTGCACAGGTAATAGCACTTTCAGATGATGATAAGTATTTAATTATGGAAAAAGCACAGCGTATAAAATCCTTTTCAGTAATATGGAACTATTATAAAGTTAAAAATAATAGACAACTATTTTCACTTGAGGTTTTTAATAAGCTTCTGCCAATGTACGATTTGCTACAGGGTGATTTGTATAGACTTAGCAGCTGGGGTATTGTGAAAGAAAAACCGGTTATTGTTGATTATGGTTTTACAAGGGGTGTTAGAAAATTCTATAATATATTTAGGATATAGGTAATTACTATGTGAAAGAAATACGTATATAAAGAATAGGCGATAGGCTTTCTATGACATATCAAATCATAGCAGGCCTTTTTTTATAAAGAAATGACATAAATAAATTAAGATATACTAGCCGCTTCAACCCTGTATAAATTGACAGAGTATTTCCACTGTATTATGATGGATGTATAATATTAACATAATATAGAAGAAAATACGATATATTTTAAGATATTACTTAATAATTAGAGTTTGAAAGAAGGTACTAACTTATGATAAAAGTTGTAAAGGCTACTATTCAAGACATTGATAAGATATTAGAAGCAAGATATGAAACAATAAGAGAAGTATGTGGCCTAGAGAAAAGTTATTTATTTTCAGAGAAATTTAGAATGGATACTAAAATGTATTTTCAAAATGCAAAGCAAACGACAGTACTTGCTTTTGATGATGATGTAGTAATTGGTTGTGCAACACTTTGCTATACTTGGCTTTTGCCGACTTTTGACCATCCTGGAGGAATAAGAGGTCACGTTATGAATGTATATACAAACAAAAAATATCGAAGACAAAGAATTGCATATCAGATGATGAATATGCTAATTGATGATGCAAGAGATAGTGGAGCAACAGAATTGAGTCTAGATGCTACCGAGGATGGAAGATTACTTTATATAAAATGTGGCTTTGTGGCATCTTCAGAAGGAATGGTTTTGAATCTGAATTAGTACAAATAAAAGAAAAAGAAAACATACACGTTCGACACATAACATTGGGTGCCATATTAATGTGTGAGCTTTGTAGCCTTATTCAATATCATTTTCTATTGCAAACTCAAAATGAATAAAATAATTCAAAGGAGAAGTAGTGTATTGAAAATTAACTGGAATAAAAAACATGTATCAATTATTAGGGACTACATATTAATAGCAATCATATACTTTGTATTTATTGCTGTGGTTGAAATTGATGGTAAATATGCTCTGTTTACCAAAGGATTTTGGACGGGTTTACTTTTATTTTATGGAATAATAATTGGAAGAGGAGCTTTAAGAATTGCAGCAGAAATAAAGAGTAAAAACAAAAAGTTGGTGATTATTATTGTAATAGTAACATCTTTATATCTGTTTTCTTATTACTGCAAGGGGGAAGGAATTTATCCAACATAAGTAGAGATATAATTGAAGGAAAGTACGATACTACGTTGGAGATAACTGACAATACAAAAATTGTAGATAGAAAGATAGGTTGGACAAAAAAATATTATATAAGCGGTATTACATCAAATGGAACTGAAATAACCTTTGAGGTAAGTGATTCAACTTACTTTAAAATAATCGAGATTAATCAAGCTAAAAAGATAGATATTAGATATTGGAAACATAGTAAAACATTATGTAGTTGGGATGTTGGTTCATATTAAGGTTTTAGTAATGTTAACGCAATTATATCATCGGCAGTATATTGATCCGGATCCGGAACAGAAGGTTCGAGGATTAATTAGCAGTCTATCAATAGGTGATATCCCCATGGGTCCCAATCATTTATTAATTCTAAAGCTAAAATTAATATTATGTTCGATTGTAATATTATGGTATATATGATAAATTTGACGTGAGAATAATCGTGAACATGGCGTGGCAGCCTCCCAGAAGGGAGGTGGCGCTTAAATAACTGCCCCCTGCTTAGCCGATCGGTGGGCAGTTAATCTGTAATGGAGGGATATTCATGTACAATGGAATAATAATAAAGGAAAGTTTATCTGATGAGTTAATATTGGATTTAGTAGAAGTAGAAAAGACGGAGCTGTGGAAAACGAATTATTCCCCGAAATATTGGACAGCTGTTTACTTTATCTCAAAAGTAGAGAGTTTTCCTGAACAATTATCAAAAGTGCTTACTGGTAATTGGTTTGTAGATATGAAGGTTGATACAACAAAGATTATAGTTTTTAAAGACAAAATTTTAAGATATGAGATTGGAAATATGGAAGAAAAGTCATGGGTTTGTGATGAATGCAGAAAAATGGGTATTCCAGATATTCAGATGAATTGGGAAGAATAATTAAATAATGATTTACCTACGAGAAAGGAAGGATAACATGGCAGTATCAAACCCAAAACCGATTGTAAGATCTGAAATGCTGATTAGAAAACCGGTCGAAGAAGTATTTGAAGCCTTTATAAACCCGGAGATCACCAAGAAATTTTGGTTTACTAAAAGTAGTGACAGGTTAGAAGTTGGAAAGCGAGTTCTTTGGGAATGGGAGATGTATGGGGTTTCAGATGAAATATATGTGAGAGAAATTGAGATAAACAAACGGATTCTTATTGAATCATCGGATGGAACTATGATTGAATGGATCTTTAGCCCAAGAAATCATAATGAGACTTTTGTTTCTATAGAAAACTACGGCTTCGTAGGAGAACCTGATGCGGTTTTTAACCAATGCATTGACTCAATGGGGGGTTATACGATTGTTCTGTGTGGACTAAAAGCTTTATTAGAGCATAATATCGTACTTAATCTAGTTATGGATAGAGCTCCTGATGCCCATGTAAACAAATAAAATAAAATAAAACTTAAGGTTGCAAGCCTTGCAGATGCGAAAGTGACATTCTCTTGCACTTAATAGGATATTGTAGTTATTACCTTACTTAAAGGAGCAGAACGAAAGAATGGTCCCTATAAGATTGAACCGTAATGTGATATATGAAAGTGATTGGGTTAATTTATATACGGATAAGGTACAGTTGTGTGATGGAAGGATAATTGAAGAGTATCATTATTTACATTATCCAAATGAATCGGTATGCGCTGTCCTTGAGAACGACTCTGATGAATTATTATTAATAAAGTCAAACAGATATGTTACTGGTAGGGAAGAGTGGGAAGTACCAGCGGGTAGAATTGAAGATAAAGAGACGGCTGATCAGGCATTATATAGAGAAGTAAAAGAAGAAACCGGTTATGATATAAGTGATTCAAAGTACTTATGTTGCTTCAATCCGAATAACGGTATGTCAGATCTGAATATTCATGCTTATTATGTTAAAGTAGGGAGAAAGACGAGTGACTATGACCATAACGAGGTAAAAGACATCTGTTGGTTTTCAAAAGATATAATTAAGGATATGATTTTTAAAAACGAAATCAAATGCGGAGTATCATTGTTAGCTCTATTATTTGCTTTACAATATAACTAGACCAAAGGGGTAACTTATATCCGTTAAGTAAATGTGATTATAGTCCGTTAATGGCAGATATCATTGATAAATTTGGGGTTCGCTGGTGTATCTTTGTCTGACACTTTAAGGAGGTTAGTTAGTATGCTATCAAAGAAATGTCTAGGGATCATTGGAGCTATTGCTATGGTGTTATTACTCTATACAGTATATAGACTAATAACGCAGGAACAGGCAAATGGTACTTTATTGAATATCAATACTTCTAACCATATTCGTATATGGGATGGAAGAACAGGTGATGCTTACATAATTGATAGGGAAGATTATGCATACAGAATTAGAAAAGCCGCTAGCGAATTAAGGTATTTGAAGAAATCGGATACACCGCAGGCGTCAGGGTCTAGTTATAATATATTCTTTGACGATGAAGCTGGGAGTGAATTGTCACATATCAGTTATTCTTGGCCGGAGAATATCGTCTATGTCAATGACGTCGGATATGAACTGGTGGAAGAAGAGAAGTACTTATTATATGCCTATGTTGCAGATGCTTTGTACCTGGAGACATGGGATGCTATGCAGGAATGATAGTCGTTAATTATGACGCAGTAAGTTTATTAAGAAGTCTATAAAGGAAAGGAAGCTCCATATGTTTGAGAATAAGGTTGGACAACCATTTGTAAGCCTCGGTAAACGCATCATATATGCTCACTTAGCAACATACCCGGAGTTTAAGTATGTTCCTGATTGCGGTGCAAGTGAATTATCACAAAAGCAGATGTATGACTTTCTATATGAAAGTATTAATACAATTTATAATGATTTGACTCTTATTAACGTAGTAGATGAACCGGATGAATGCTATGAATATTGGGAGTGTAACAATGTTAAGCCAGAGCTTATCCTTAGGATGCAAAAAATCGAAAAGAAGTTTTTTGATTTCTATGAGCTTTTTCTAGAAATGGGGTTGTACGGTAATGTTATGGATAACAAACTAGTTATAAGTAAGTCCAGTATGAACATAACACAGAAAACTAAGGACAAATTGTTATTATTCGGGCTTACTTGTGATGATACTAAGGATAGTCTGGTGATTACGCATACAAGCTATCAGGAGCTGTTTCCTGCTTGGAAGCTGCATTGCAGTGTTCCTAAAGACGGTAAAATACGCACGCAGAATATGATGATATTCTTATATGGCAGATTCGGCAGTAAGCAATATACAGCAGCAGAGATGTTCGGAAGGATAAGTAATCCGGAGCAAATTTCTATTCTTGAAAGCTACTTTCTGGAGAAGGGTTATACTGTATCTAATAATGAAATGAGTGTTGTTTACGAAAGAGAATATCCCAAAAAGCAAAAAGCGTACATGCGCATTTTCTTTGACTGGAGAAAGAAAAATCAGATGGTGTTCGAGTTTAAAGTGCCTCAGTTCAGTAATGTAATCAAATCCTATGATAAAATGGATAATGATCTGAAAGCTTTAGCTTTCTACAGAACAAAGAACTGTGATGGCTGCGGTTACTGTATTCAGACAGATAAAACCGGAAGGCGTCCGAGACTTGCTTTAAGCCTTAAGCTAAATGAGCAGACACAATCAAAATGCCCTCTATTTCCTGCGTTAGTCTGGTTTAATGCGGATGAAGAAATGATTAGTATTGTCAAAAAGTTATTTGATTTTTCTGAAGATACGTTATATGCAATGTAAAGAAACTGGAAAGCCTGCCCGACTATATTTCGCTTATTACTAAATTTTATCCGGCAAGTTAAAATTATGTTTGGGGGTCTAATTATGGATATCAACACAGAAATTAAATCTATCAGAGAAGAGATTACCAGATTAAAGCTACGCCTGAAAGAACTTGATGGAACAACTGAAACAACGAGTATGGTTTGTGGTCATGATGCTGTATTAGATCATCTCAGAAAGCTGACAGCACAGTATGAGTTATCGGGATTATGTCAAATGGCCGGAACAGATGCTAAGCACGGGTGGTATACAACGAATATTGAACCTAATAAGATCAGGAGCTTATTAGAAAATGGGGAGACTCTCAGGGACTTTCTTTCGTTATTTTGTAAGGAGGGTGTTTGGGAGGTGCTAGAAAGGGCTTTCCATGATGAACTTGTCTCAGAAAATGATGATTTAATTCACTTACTAACAGATAATGATTTATTTGCTGATCAAAAGTTGACGTCGAAGGGATTTACATGTTATGCAGTTTTGGGCCACTTGGCGTACAACATGACAAAGAAACTTGATCCCGATAAAACAATTGAGATATACCAATTAGCCTATGATATCAGTGGTATTAATTATGGTGAATACTTACCTTACACTACGGACGAATTCATTGACTTAATCAGCAAGCATCCCAGATATCCGGAATTACTGGATAAGGGTATTACTCTTAAGGAAATTAGCGAGTACATAAGACAAAATAATGTATAGTGGACAATAAGGAGCTAACATGAAGGCAGCAGGTTTTGATTTAGGTAATACACTAATATCATATGATAAATTTCCGCTGAATTGGCAAAGCCTATATGCAGAAGTGCTGGGCAAAGTACTTGAAGCACTTAACAGTGAAGCTGATCATTGTAAAATAGATGCAGGAATCGAGATATTAAAGAAGTATAATAGCAGAATTAATTATCGGGAAACTGAGATAACTTCGGACATTATTTTTCGTGAGCTTTTTTCTGCCTGGAATATCGCTAGTACAAAGGATATGTGTAAGGCGAAGCAGATTTTTTATGGGCACTTTCAAACGGAAGCTTCATTATACAGCGATACATTTGCTGCGCTTCAGTTGATAAAAGATAAGGGGATTAAGGTCGGCGTCCTCACAGATGTTGCATATGGGATGGATCGGGAATATATCATGAAAGATCTCGAACCGATTGCTGATTACATAGATGTAATTCTAACATCAACCGAGACAGGTTTCCGCAAACCAAATCCCAATTCATTCTTAAGCATGCTTGAAAAGCTGAATGTCAGGCCGGATGAAATAATCTATGTCGGAGATGAAGAAAAAGATATCGTCGGCGCTAATAATCTGGGTATTTATTCTGTTCTTATCGACAGAAAGGGTAACAATACTGATTATGGTCAGAAATTAACAATCAGATCTTTGTTGGAATTGAAGGAATTATTCCTGTAAGGAATATTAGGATAAAATCAGGAGCTCAACGCAGACATGCTTGAGCTCCTTTTACCGTAAAATGGATAGGGAAGATTATCCGAAAATCTGCTGGTACAGATCCATCGAGAAGCTGGAGCGTAATGGTTCCCCTTCCTCCAGCTGATAGGTTCTGCTCCCATCTAAATTCCTGCCTGCTCTCAGGAAACAGCAGTCAGCGGAATTCTTAAGATACAGTGCATGTGCATATTCGTAGAGATGGGTTACAAACAGGGTAGTGATACCGCATTTTGTGAAGGCGTCTGTAACCTGTTCTGCAAGAATAGCTGCGTCATATTCAACAGTAGTCGAGAAGGATTCATTCATGAGCAGTAAGGAGCCGGGCTTCATATAAGGGACCAATTCACTTAATTTACGAAGCTCCTCTTCCAATAAGCCATGGCGAAGGCTGCTATCCTCCTCATTCGGAAAATGGGTATGAATGCCCTGATAAATATTACACTCATAGGCTTCCGCAGCTACGAATAATCCACTTTGTGCCATCAGCTGGGCGAGTCCGACACTTCGTAAGAAGGTAGATTTGCCCCCCTGGTTAGAGCCTGTGATGATCACCAGCATTTTACCTGTCATGGATAGTGTATTACCGACTGCAGCCTTCCCATCCTTTAATACGAGTCCCAGATCAGTCAGATTATGAAATGCAATCATATTACACGCTGTAGTAATTATGGGGAAAGTAACACCGGTATCTATATTTATAAGCTTCTGATGAAGGTTTATGCAACAGGTATAGAAGCCGAACATTTCGCGTATAGCTTCACAAAGCTGTTTACATTCCGATGTAAAAGCATCCAGTATTCTTAAGATCCAGAGGAAGCTGGCCTCTACCATTTCATTACTAAGATTTACCAATCTGTTATTATCCAGCAATATGACTGCATCAGCTTTCTTAAAGCTTAGGCTCCTGGCAATATTCCTACGGAAGGAATCGGAGGTCTTTTTCAGGTTTCCGGTATCGCTGTCTTTGCAAATCTGATGCAGGCGGATATCGGTTAACTTAAGACCGGTACCCAGATGGCCTCCGATTTCTATTTCAGTTTCTGATCTTAATAATAATAATTGCTCAACGGTTTGCCCGGCTTCCCGCAGAAATTGATCTGAATAATTGGACAGAAACTCCTGGCAGAACTCTCTTAAAACGGCTGAGGTAAGGTTTTCTTTCTTAGCTATGATAAGCGCATGGATTCTGGTGAGCTGCTTCAGATAGATAGAGGCGATCTCGCTATAGGAGATTACCTTCTTCATGGAGGTTATCATTCCGGCATACATCGGCTGATTAAAATCTTGATATTCTGCTGTCTGCGTGAGACTCCCCGAAGCTTCCCGATATAGTTCACGGATAAACTCCGGATTAGCCAAGGCGTCCTTTACGATTTCCTGCCTCCTATGTATTCCAGCCGGGTCTGCTAAGGGGCGGAGTAACACATTCCTGCATAATTTCTTCAAATAACTGTTCCCATCTGCCATCGCATCAAATAAAATATCGAGTTTCAGGTCTCTGACGAGGTCGATCTCTGAAGCTAGTTTCTTCCCGGTGATAGAAGAACCGGACTGCCAGCGGTATCTTTTCTCGCTTATATGGTTTTGAAATAGTAAATTAGTTATCATGGCCTAATCTCTCCTTGATTCCTTCAAAGGTCAATTCGTATTTTCTTGCAATATCATCCGCATACGCGGTTAATTCAGCCTCCTTGCGGACTAACCGGTAGGTCCTCTCGCGGGTATGGCTAAGGTTCATCTGAGTACCGATACTGACCATACCATCCACTTCCTTCGCAAGCAGTGGGATATGTGTTACGCATAATACAGTATGCTGTGCCTGGGCTAATTGCTGTACCAGCAGTCGGCTCATCTCAAATGCATCCGACGAGGTGGCGGAGGAGAATAATTCGTTCAGAAGAAAAAGATGCTTGCCTCCAGGAGCTGAACCAATCAGCTTCTTAAGGTGCAGTAATTCTTCCTTAAGCTTCCCATTTGATTTGATGGCATCCTCCTCTGTGGAGAAGTGGGTCAATATATGATCATAAAGTGGAATTCTTGCATAATAGGCCGGTACCGGGAGACCGAGCTGAGAAAGATAGATGATCTGTCCAATGCTTCGCAGGAAGGTGGTTTTACCACCCTGATTCGCCCCTGAGATCCAGGCACCGTGTTCCCCCTCGCACAACATAAAATCATTGGGGATCACCTCTGATTTCAGGGCCAGATTAACGTCATATAAACCTACCAGCTCCGTGGAATGCCCCTCACTAATTTCAGGGTAAGTAAAAGGCAACCCCTTCTCCCGGAATCTGCCGATATAATCATGACAGGCCAGGTAAAACCTCAGCTCTTTATGAATACGTACTACCTCCGGGTCAGGAAATTCATGTAATCCGGCGGTAAACTCCATGCATTCCTTGAATAAGGAATGGTATCGTTTCTCCAGAATATTAATTATGGCCAGCTCTAAATCATTCATTCCGACTTGACGGAAGAAGGAAATCTGATTTAGCGCAGACGCAGTATCCGAAGCATTTCTCTGAAACAACCGATGGAGCCCCTCACGGTAATCGTCTTCCTTTTTATGAATTGATACCGTGATCCTGCCGCTTTGAATGATTAAGCTGTAATGAATAGCCTCAATGTTCTGTCTCAACTGTTCTGCCTGTTTCTTTGTTTGGAAAAATGCAGTATCCTGGCAAAGATGATTTACCATGAGCTCCATCCGGCTTATGCCCTCCGATCGTGGGAGATCAGCCAAGCTTTGAGTAAGTTCTATTAAGCTTTCCTGATAAAGATCCATGGCATCCAGCAGATATATGCTTTTCTGTAAAGGATGGTTTGACTGACTGGCATAACCCTTCAGCCTGATTACCTCAAGCATAGAGCTTTGGAAATCAGTGATCACTTCCTTGATCTGCGGGTGGTCAAGATCCTTAAAAATATCCTGACGGTAAGTGATCAGAGACGTATCTTTGACTGATTCAGTAAATAGAACAGCGGCTTCCTCTTCGGTGTCACTCTGCAGTATTTTACTGATGATCTGATCAATGCCCAGATCGGAAAAGTAGCAGGGAAGCTTCTTAGCTTCTGAGTCAGTCTCCTCTGTTACGGCAACCATCTTATTCCCAACAAGCTGAAATCTGCGCTCTGTTCCCTTACATTCACTAATGAACAGCTGTTGTCCGGCTTCCGATTTCACCCGATCTTCCTGCTGCTTGGTCCGATATAATAAACTAAAATACGTCATAGTTGCACCTCCTGAGGAAAGTGTAAACTATGACGCATGTGTAGAGTCAATATGTATTTTAATAACTTATGCTCATCGAGCCATTCATTGGTACCATGTAATATCTTAGAGATATGATTTCGTTCTTTTGAGCGTTTATAGCCACAGGATCTGTGAGAATTCGTTTTCCAGCTTATCATTCTCCATGCAGATAATCTTGGCGAGATGCTTCTCATCAACTGTAGGATCAGCCTTCGGCTTATCTTGACTTAAAGAAGCCTGCATGGCATCTATCATTTCATTGTTGTAAGAGAGATATTCAATCTGCCGGAGATTCTCCTTCTTCTTTTCAACCAATCGGGATAAAACCATTTCCTTCGTATAGCGCTGTTCCTTCATTTCCTTGATCTCATTCAGTGAGAATCCGACCTTCTTAAAGCTGATTATGGTATTCAGCTCAAGCATCTGGTCCGTATCATAGTATCGATAGCCGTTGCTCTTATCAGTAGTATTCGGCGTGAATAGACCAATCTTGTCATACAGATGCAGCGCCCTGATGGATAGGCCGCAGAATTCGGCAAATTCCTGTATTTTTAATAGCATAGGGTATCTCCCTTCAATACTGATAGGTACGTCAGAATAATGGTAATATATAATTGAGTAATTAATATCTATTACTTCAAATATATTCGAAACGGGAAAAAAATCAAGCACAAAATTTATAGTAATGCTCCCAATATCAAATAATAAATGATTGGATTAACCTGTTAGGATGTGGTAGTATTACTATGAAATAGCATTTCTTCGGGATTATATAATTGAATATAGAGAATTGCGAGGACCTTAAAGGATGGATTACGAACTTTTGGTAAATACGGCGGTTTTGGCAGGTGAGCTTATGCTGTCCGGAGGGGCAGAGACCTACCGGGTAGAGGATACGATGATCAGAATATTGAAAATGTCAGGTCTTGCCGTTGCCGAGACTGTTGCAACAACAACCGGAATCTATGTAACTCTTTCCGATAAGAGTATCAATACAATTACATTTATTAAGAGAGTAAATGTCAGGAATACAAATCTGGAGAGGATATATGAAGTAAATGAGGTATCCAGGAAGTTCTGTAATAGGCAGATGACGCTGGAAGAGGCGAATGAGAAGCTTCATAGGATCAGTAAGCTGCAGACCTACCGCCAACCCATTATATATCTGTGTACGATTATAACAGCTGCATTTTTTACCGTACTCTATGGCGGTAATGCGGTGGACTTTGCTATTGGTGCTTTCAACGGCGGCATCCTGGCCTTATTCTCCTTCCTTGTCAGTAAGGTGAGGATCAATCTGTTTATCCGCAACATGGTTGCAGCCTTGCTGGTTACGATCAGCAGTGCAATTTTCCTAAGATATTTTCAGTCCTATATTCATATCACCATTCTGCTGACCGGCTCTATCACACCGTTAGTACCCGGGGTGGCAATCACCAATGACATCATGGATACCTTCCAGGGAGATTATATGTCGGGAGGAGCAAGGGCGATTGAAGCCTTTGTTGCAGCCACTGCGATATCTGTCGGAGTAGGTGTCGGACTGGCTTTATTCAGAGTATATGTGAATCTATAGCAGGAAGGAGAGTGCGATATGATTATTCGGGTGCTTGGTTCCATCATCGGAATTATCGGTTTTTCGGTCATCTCGGGAGTACCGAAAAAATTTCTGATTCACTGCAGTATTACCGGTGCTGCAGGCTGGTTTGTCTATTTGGTCAGTAAGGCAATAAACAATAATGAGGTCTTCAGCATGTTCCTGGCAGCATTGGCAGTATCGCTGCTGTCCCACATATTTGCAAGAGTACTGAAGGCACCGGTAACGATATTCCTTATTCCGGGTATTCTTCCGCTGGTTCCGGGAATAGGCATGGTTCGTTCTGTATATTATAATATCAATCACAATTCCATTATGACAGGTTATAACCTGTCCTTAACCATTCAGACGGCAGGAGCCATCGCGATGGCCATTCTGATTATGGACACCTGTTTTCGGATGTATCGGGTGAATAAGAGAAAATAGAGAAAAGGACCCTGGTCTTACCATTATCATGGCATTGATGTATTTCAACCGGTGATTATGGAGACCAGGGTATTTTTTTCTTTTTTATTCTTGTAATCGTTTGACTATTTTGCCTTACCCTTCTTTACTTTATGGTTAGGGTTCTTAATGTTAATCTGATAGGTAAAGGATACAGGATCCTTATATCCTACAGGAGCCGCATAAGTAGTGATCATATAGTTATTGCCATCCTTGAATATGTTTTTGATAGTAAGGGCATCTTCATCGGTTACATTGAACGGATCTACGGTAATAACTCTGTATTCCATACCGGATGATTTCTTGCCATTGCCTTTCACCTTTTCGTTGATGAAGGTGACTGTATAATTCACATACTGACCAATCAGCTCACTAAGGGAAACAAACCCTTCCGTAGAACTTCCATTATAGGATAATCCGATTTCCGGAATGGTGATATTTTTTAGGAACCATCCGGTTTCAAAGGCGGACCAATCAGTTACATAACGGAAGGAGATTAAAATCTTTTGACCTGCAAAAGTACTCAAATCAAAGGTTTCGCCGACCCAGCCATTTGATGCTCCGGTAAAACCGGGTACATTTGCCTGAATCTTAGGATAGCCTTCAGGGTCAAAGTCACTTCTGGTGTTTTCGTTTTCAAGACTTGTCCAGGTATAACCCCCATCTGTAGAGACCTGCACGAATCCATAATCCCAACCCTCTTCAATCTGATAATAATGATCAAAGGTCAGGTTGGCAGAAGATACGCCGGTTAGGTCTGCTTCGATAATGATGGCGTTATCCACCTCATTCCCCTGATTGGACCACAGTACCTTACTACCATCAGTGCTCAGCGGATCACTGACTGCAACCCATGGAATTGGCAGGAAATCTACTCCGTCATAGGAGATGCTGTCGATTTTCTTATCAAATGCAAGCTTCTTAAAGTCTCCACCCCAGGCGGGAACACCTTCCTTCTCATAAGTGACCGCACTCTCAAAGTTCACAGTCTTGCCTCGTAGTGTCCCGTTTTTATCGATGGGGATATCCCTAAGGTTGATGCTGTCAAAGTTATAGATTCCGTTACCCGGCTTATCACTATCCAGAACCAAAGCGGTAATAAAGTTCTGATAAAGCGAGGTAAAGTCAAGTCTGGAACCATGAGCTCTGAGTACTTCACCAATACTGTCAATGCCCTGCTTAGGATTCAGAGCAAGGTCCCTGATAAAATCCTTGCCAAGCTTATCATTCATATACATAGTGAACAGATAAACCTGTCCATAATCCGCAATTGTCTCCGGTCCGGTGGGTGCGGAATAATGCTCATCCCAATTAACCAGGGAGTTCTCCGGGCGGTCCAGATAGTAGTTAATAGAAGCCGCATCCAGCCCGTAGCCACCGAGATACTCTGAGAAGGTGGACATTCCCTCGTTTATCCAGCTTTCCTCCAGGGGATCATGGTCTGCATGAATCAAATGCTGGAGTTCATGGATCGCTGTGGGATAGAATGTGTCCTCCAAACGGGTTTCCCACTTGTTGGTATCAATGGTTATTATGTTACGGTTAATGTAATTCTCCAGGGTCTGCCAGAAGAAACCTGCCACAAAGAAGGGGTAGTCCGGGTTATCATAATTCTCATCGATAATATTGTCTACGAGAATAATAACCTTACTGTTGCCTTCGTAATAGCCCTGCGGTACATAACCCCAGTCAGCCAGTGGAGATTGTGACCCGTCCAGCATCTCCGGAGTACCAAAGAAATCTGTGGCTACCGGATAAATGCTAGAATCAAATTCCATCTTCAGCTTGTCCACCTGTTCCTGTGTGATGATCGGTGTAGTTCTCGGATCACCAGCCGGGAAGGAGATGTCATCTGCCACCCATACTTCTACATATTCACCAACACTTCTAAGAGTAAAGGTTTTAAATGCAAGTTCTCTATTCAGGAAATATTTCGTTCCCCCGTCATATGTAAAATCACTGTTTGATGCAGCCTCAGTATCTTCTGAAGCTTCCTCGCCAAGAGCCTGTGACTTAATTATTTCTTCTGCTGTTCTCTGAAAATCGGTATTCTTTGAAAGATAATCGAGGTAACTGTCGATATCAATTCTGTCTCCGTACAGTTCATCACTTATCACCTCAGCTGTTTTTGCCTCTGCTGTTTTCTCAAAGAACGGGACAGATTGCACAAGAGAAAGCACAAGTGCTCCCGTAAGTAAAACGGATAAATATTTTTTCATAAAAAGCCTCCTTTCCAATAAATGTAAATTAATAATAGCACATATTGAGCCGAAAGTAAATTTCCTTTCCGAAATAGGAGATTAACATTAGATTAAGAATAAGTAATAATTTACAAATATATTTCATTTCATCATTTGCTATGCTATAATTTGGTATATTTAAATGCAACAGTAAGTATCAACGAAGGGAAGCCTTGGTATCTTGTTCCCTATCTACAAAGAGGAAGGAAGTTTATGTATAAAAGATTTGGCAAGCTCTATATATTTATCATTATTATATTGCTGTTTTCTATTGCTTACTGTATCTACAGTTTTAGGTTTGGCCATAGCAGCAATTCTTCTACTGGAAAAATGAGTGCATCCTTCGACAAAGCTCTGAATGACAGCATGAATCATAAAATAGATCTGAAGAACGGAGAGACCATAAAATTTTCCTATGATATCAATATAAAAAGTGGTAACATAAATGCGATATTCAGAGATTCCTTGGGAAAAGAATTATATAATTTTGAGCCAGATACGGATGGAACGAAAGAAATAAAGATCGATAAAGATGGCTCATATGAAGTAGAAATTGAATGTGTGGAGGCAAAGGGCAACTACCGAATTCAATGGAAAATTGAGTGAAAGAATATCTCTTAAAGTATGGAGGAAAGAGTACTGGGATAAGTAAGGAAGAGATGATTAAGGAGGTCAAAATGATTATTTATAAAGCCACAGCAGAAGATGCTAATGATATTTTAGAACTCCAGAAGAAGACCTACATAAGTGAAGCTAAAATTAATGACGATTATACGATACCTCCATTAACCCAGACGATCGTAAGTATCATAAATGACTTCAGCCGGTGCACCTTTCTTAAAGCAGTTGAGGAAGGTAGGATCATTGGTTCTGTGAAGGGTTATGAAGAGAACGGAACCTGTTACATAGGACGACTGATTGTAGATGATGAATATCAGAATCAAGGGATTGGGACGACCTTACTTAAGAGTATCGAGAAAGAATTCAGTCACGTAACCAGATATGAATTATTTACCGGTAAACGAAGTGATAAGAACCTATACCTGTATTATAAAAGCGGCTATCGTATTTTCAGAGAAGAAGAGCTGAATGAGAAAACAACAATTGTCTTTATGGAAAAGTTGAATTAATTCGGGGCGCCGCCATTGGGGCAGAGCAGCGGGTTAGAGAAAGTGAGGTAAGGAATGAAATCAGAAATAAGAAATACATTAAAGAACTCATTTCTATTATACTGTGTTATATTTACAGTTACAACTTTGGCGGATAATCTATGGCAAATTAGTAAGGGGCAGACAGCTGATTCGAATTATCATATCATGAACCGGGCAGTTGTGGTGCTGATCGCTGTAATTACCATAACGCTATTTGATAAATTCAGGTTTAAGAATAAGCTTTTGTCCCATTTGATCTCTTATGTGATATCGATGAGCGTTGTTTTCCTATATGTATGGGTTACCAGCTTTTTCGATCCGTTGAGCCCGGGTGCATATCAGGGAATATTCTTTACCTTTACCTCTCTAACGATACTATTCTCTATCCTCTTGGAGATCAAAGATAGGGTTAAAAAGAAATCGGATATAACTGAGTGAAGTAGAAGGATTAAGATTTGAGGTAGAAGAAATATGAGTACTGCTGCGGTTATTATGAGGAAACAGAATATGTATATTGATACCTTTAACAGATTAGGAGCTACCTCTGCGGAGAAGGCAATCAGTTTGGAAGAGGCTAATATCAGAAGGGACTATATCTTTAGCAGAATGATAAGCAGGGGGATCTTCCTACAATGTGAGAACGGGAAGTTCTATGTTGATAACCAAGTTGTTGACAGCCTGGCACTGCTGAGAAGAAAGGTTGCTTTTATCGCAGTACTATTTATCGTGGCAATCCTTATTATGTATTTTATTTTTGGTGATACTTATTAATTCAAGCAAGTTCACAGACAATCAGATAAGAAGGAAAGGTTAATCACTATGCTAACATTACAAAATGGAAGACCGGAAGATGAAACAGGAAGACCGCTAAAGGAAATACGGGTATATGATTTGTTAGATCAGCTTAAGATAGAATATGACAGAGTGGATCATGAAGCCCTCGCTACCATGGAGGCTTGCGTAGAAGTGGATGAGCTGCTGGAAGTAAACATGTGCAAGAATCTATTCCTATGCAATGCGCAGAAAACCAAGTTCTATCTGTTGCTTATGCCGGGGGAGAAGAAATTTATTACGAAGGATTTATCGCAGCAGATAGGCAGTTCACGTTTATCCTTTGCCTCTGCGGAGGATATGGTGAGACTGATGGATCTTACACCGGGATCAGTCACGGTTATGGGGCTGATGAATGATGCAGATCATCAGATCCAGCTCTTAATTGATGAGGATATTCTGCGGGATGATTATCTGGCATGCCACCCTTGCATTAATACCTCCAGTATTAAGCTGAAGACGGAGGATATTATTAACAGTTTTCTTCCTGAAGTCGGACATGAGCCTATCATTATTAAACTATAAATTCTTCTAGGCTGTATCGAAGGAGTAGGGTTCATAATGTGAAAAGAAACATGAGTACCTGCCATTATTTACTGGGACCGGTATTAGAACCTTGGGGTGGATAAAATGAATTTGAAGAAAATAGTAACATCACTTTTACTCATTAATTTACTACAATTCATTATGGGACTGACTATCTGGGTGACGGCACTCAGACAGGTGAATTTCTATCTCTACCTGTCTCTTGGGCTGATGCTGTTCAGCAGCTTTATCACAGTTCTTGGACTATATGTGGCAGGCAAGTTGAAAGATGCAGGGATGGAAGAGAGTATCCACAATTTAGAAGAACTCAATACCAGATTGAGGGCACAGAGGCATGATTATCTGAATCACTTTCAGGTGATCTATGGGCTGATGGAGCTGGAGGAATATGAAGAAGCGAAACAGTATCTTGAGCCGGTTTTTAAGGATCTGATGAAGGTAAGTAAAGCCCTGAAGACTGCCCAGCCTGCCGTTAATGCTTTGCTGCAGGCTAAGATTGAAGCGGCAGAGAAGAAAGATATCAATTTATATCTGGAGATACGTACGGATCTGAAAGCTATCCCCGTGGAGCCCTGGAACCTGTGCAAGGTTCTTGCGAATATCATAGATAACAGTATGACTGCCGTTACTGAAAATAAGGGTGATAAAAACATTCATCTTGAAATAGGTGAAGATCTGGTCAATTATTCATTTCTAATTTATAATAACGGTCCTGCAATTCCGGCTGAACGAATCAATGATATCTTTAAACAAGGATATACAACGAAGAAAGAGCAAGGCCATGGAATGGGATTATATATAGTCACTAAAATCGTTCGTGAAGCTGGCGGTACGATTGAAGTGGTGTCAAATCAAGATAAAACAAGCTTTCTTATCCTGCTTCCGAAGCTTACATCCCATCATAAATAATCCTAAGTTTATAAACTAAATAAATGACAATAGAAAAGCGATAATGTATAACTTAGGGAATATCTATTCCCTAAGTACCTTTTTCGCTGTAATGTAGACTTAAGCAAACGCATGAGGGAGGTGAATTTATTGTTTGGTGAATTCGATACTCAATTTATCATCGCAATTATTTTATTTATTTTAGGTTTTATTTTACTTGGGATTGAAATGGTGATTCCGGGTTTTTCGGTTCCGGGAATCACGGGAATCATCTGTCTGCTTGGCGGTATCTTTTTGGTCGCCGATACCTTTGTAGAAGGGCTTACTGCAACAGTCATTGTATTGGCACTTTTAGGTATCATGCTCGCTGTCATACTGGGGCTGCTATCAAAAGGGAAAATTAAAACGCCGATTATTTTGAAGGAAGAACAGAAAAAGGACAAAGGGTTTATCAGCAGCAGTGATTTGAATTACCTGTTAGGCAAAGAGGGTATTGCTACCTCTGATCTGAGACCGACAGGTACAGGTAATTTTGATGGGATTGAATTAGATGTGATTTCAGAGGGCAAATATATTCTAAAGGGGACCAGACTTGTAATTTATAAGGTACAGGGGTCTAAATTAATCGTAAAAGTAACAGAGTAGAATTTTTTGATATTTAGGCAAATAAAGATATAGAAAGTGGGGTTAGGATATGACAGGATCAACAATAGGACTTATTGTACTAATAGGTTTACTTGGTTTGTTAGCAGTTTTATTTTTTAGCTTTGTTCCGTTCGGATTATGGATCTCCTCCATTGCAGCCAATGTTAAGGTGAGTATCTTTAATCTGATTGGTATGCGCTTACGGCGGGTTTTACCTTCCCGAGTAGTTCTTCCGCTAATTAAAGCAACGAAAGCAGGGCTCAATCTAAGTGTTAATCAGCTGGAAGCACATTATCTGGCCGGAGGAAATATTGATGGAGTCGTAGATGCCCTGATAGCATCGGAAAGAGCAGGAATTGAACTTCCGTTTGAGAAGGCAGCAGCAATCGATCTGGCAGGAAGGGATGTCCTGGATGCCGTAAAAATGAGTGTAAACCCGAGGGTTATTGAAACACCGATGGTTTCTGCTGTTGCAAAGGACGGTATAGAATTATTGGTGAAAGCCAGAGTAACGGTAAGGGCAAACCTGGAACGTCTGGTGGGCGGTGCTGGGGAAGCTACAGTTCTCGCAAGAATCGGTGAAGGCATAGTTACTACGGTAGGATCTTCCTTATCACATAAGAGCGTTCTGGAGAACCCGGATGATATCTCTAAAACAGTATTAAGTAAAGGACTTGATTCCGGCACTGCTTTTGAGATCCTCTCAATAGATATCGCAGATATTGATGTAGGCAGGAATATCGGTGCTCACCTGCAGAGTATACAGGCAGAGGCAGATAAGAACATTGCACAGGCCAAGGCCGAGGAGCGCAGAGCTATGGCAGTTGCACTAGAACAGGAAATGCGTGCATCAGTCGTTGAAGCGGAAGCTGAGATACCCAGAGCGATGGCTTTTGCATTAAAGGAAGGTAAGCTTGGTGTCATGGATTATTTTGATATGCAGAATATCAAGGCAGATACTTTGATGAGAGAGAGAATATCAGAGGCACCTAAAGCGCCAATCACTGAGAATAAGGACTCGAATAAATAATTATGCCGGAGGTGAAGGGGATGAATAGAACACCCAATATGCCGGAGACGAGAACTGCAGCATATAAATCATTCGGCTCCGGGAAGGATGCTGAATCGGTTAGCAAGGAGAATAAAGCAGACAAAACTCCTGACATAACTGTTGATATCGATATCAGTTTAACCCGGAAAGTGAGCAATGACTATCTGGATTTACAGATATCACACAAGAAACTGCAGGAAGCAATCATTTGGTCGGAACTATTAGGTAAGCCGATATGCAAACGCAGGAAGAGAAGAATGTGAAGAATAACATCTTCACATGGGAAGAACTGCGGAGTTTCGCATTAGGAGGCTCACTCCTTGTTCTTCCGGGATATGAGATGCCGTAAAGCGGCATCATGGAGATGATGATGGCAATTAAAGTGATTTTAATTGATGATGAAGAAGGCATTCGTAAACTGATACGTAAGATTATAGAGAATAATGAAGGCTTTGAGGTGGTCGGAGAAAGTGACAACCTTACGGATGCTCTTGCTCTGTTTACCAGGACGAAGGCTGAAGTAGTATTCCTTGATATCGAGCTGGGTGGCATCAGTGGAATGGAGCTGGCTAAGATTATTGCCGATCTTGAACCAAAGACTAAGATTATATTCGCCACAGCTCACTCCGAATATATGCCGGATGCCTTTGAAGTATATGCCTTCGATTATATCGTGAAACCATTCCATGTGGAGCGGGTGAATCAAACCCTTAACAGAATAAAGTCATTATCCGAACCGACGAAGCAGGAGGGTATCGATAAGATAGTCAGATATGAACGAGGTCTTGACAGGCTGTTGGTAAAAGGGAAGGAAAGCATGAGCTTTGTGGATATCCAGGAAATTATACTGGTTCAGAGAGAAAACAACAGTACTGTCATATATACGAAGAAGGATATGTTCACGACCTCTGCCAGCTTAAGTGATATTGAGAGCAAACTGGACCCGGAACAATTCATGCGAAGCCATAAATCCTATCTGATTAATATCTCACAGATCAAGCAAATTGAACCTTATGGAAGATGGACCTATATCATCACCTTCAAGGATATTAAGAGGGATGCGTTGATGACATCCGAGAAATATGAGGAAATCAAGAAAAGATTTCAATGACGGATTGATTGGTTCTGTAGAACATATAAAAGTGAAGTGTAGTGAGACTATACTTCACTTTTAAATGTTCTATCCATTTAATTTGACATAATAAAACCCTTGTACTATGATAGATGTATAATTTTAACATTTGTATAAAATACCATTCAATGCAGGAACAGAAATGCTATACATATAAATATTACTGTGAAGACAATGGTTATCATTTGGGAGAGGAAATATTATGATTACACCTTTATTAGAAAGTAAAAGGATCATCCTTCGGCCTCTGGTGGTTGGTGATGCGGAACATATCTATAATAGCTGGACCTCTGATCCGGAGGTTGCAAGATTTATGATATGGGAGCTGCATACTAGCATTGAGGTTACGGCTTAGTGGCTTAAGAAGGTAGAAGAATATACCGCTGATGACCATGTATATATATGGGGGTTTGTTCTGAAGGAAACAGGGAAGTTGTTTGGCTCCGGCGGACTAAGCTTCAAAGAAGAGCTAGGCTGTTATGAGCTAGGGTATAATATCATGAAGAAATACTGGGGGCGGGGTCTGACGACAGAGGCCGGACAAGTAATATTAGAGTTCGCCACTCACACGTTAGGGGAAAAGAAATTCTTCTGCAGGCATGCGGTGGACAACATTGCCTCCAGGAAGGTGATGACGAAGCTGGGATTTCAATATAGTGGAGAGAGCTCCTATACCAGTCTTACCGGTCAGAAAACATTTGAAAGTAAGGATTATTATTTGACCGTGGAGTAACGAATCAGGAGACTGCAGATGATTTGGGAAACATTTGGACATGTGTTCTTTAGGCCGATTTGTGAGAGAATGAATCTCATATAATTATGAGCATATTTATCTTTATTAAGAAAGGCTGAGATGATGGATAACGGCACCACAATCTTGATTGACCTTTGGAAAGACGATTCCGGCATAACTGTTACTGCAAATATACGCTTTTCACATCCGCTGGATGGTAACTATAGTTTCTACATAGCCGAGGGGTTTGTCATTGATAATATAAATGACGGTATTTCCCTTGTGGAGTATGAAAGCCATGCAGATAAACTAGAGTTTCGTGCACCCACCAAAAGGCTAGAAGTTAAGTCTTCAGGAATCAAAGAGCTTTTCCTAACCTATCATGGTAAGGTAACCAGTTGGCATAC
This sequence comes from Bacillota bacterium, assembly GCA_023415595.1. Taxonomy (GTDB): domain Bacteria; phylum Bacillota; class Clostridia; order Lachnospirales; family Lachnospiraceae; genus Mobilitalea. The sequence continues at coordinate 751 of JAEZJW010000108.1, read as the reverse complement.
CTTATACGAGCAGGATATTCTGGCTGTCAACTTGTACACAGCTTGGTATCCGACGGATTTATCCATTCATACGAAATACATAGTAAAAGTTCATCTGGATGATACATTTTATGTGGTAAACGGAAGATATGATGAAATCGAAAAGCTGTGGTATTATCAGCCCCTGGATTATGATGTAAATATTATCGCATTAAGGAAGTATGAAATAACTGAGGGCAAAAATGTAGCTTTATATTATTATGGGAAAGAGAATACCGGGGCAGTGATGCCTTATTATGAAAACTACAATAAGATTGTTGATTATTATACAGCGCTATATGGCAGCAGCAAGCTGGATAAGACCAATATCGTAATTCTGCCTGAAGAGAACGAATATGGTGGATATTTTAGAAAAGCATTGATCGTATTTGACGGCATTCGAGAGGATTACGATGAAATCGTCCATACACTTGCTCATGAGATAGCCCATTCCTGGTGTCAGGGTGCGAGAACCGATTCTTGGGAGGATTGGCTGAATGAAACCTTTGCGGAATGGTCAGCCCTTTTGTTTGAACTGGAGGTAAATCATAATCTCAACAAATTCAATGCGATTATATTAGAAAAAGCAAATAGTATTACTGAGGATTTACCGATTAAAACAAAGGACTTAAGCAGACCGGAGGAAGTTCACGATAACGGAGTCTTGCAGTTATATAAATTGTTTCAGACAAATGGTGCAAATTCGATCAAGAAAATACTGAGAGCATTTGAT
>JAEZJW010000217.1 GCA_023415595.1 Bacillota bacterium | reverse complement strand
CAGGAACTCTATATGAAAGCCGAGGAATTCAAATGGATGATTATCTCAGAGTCGGAGTTATAACTACTACCCATGGAATTAAGGGTGAGGTCAAGGTTTTCCCCACTACCGATGATATTGAACGGTTCAAGGTACTGAAGCAGGTATTTCTTGATACCGGTAAGGAATATATCCCTTTGGAGATTGAGGGAGTCAAATTCTTCAAACAGATGGCAATCCTGAAGTTTAAGGGGATTGATGATATTAATGAAATCGAAAAATATCGCGGCAAAGATCTCTTAGTAACCAGGGAAAACGCAATAAAACTTAAAGAGGATGAGTATTTTGTATATGACCTGATAGATTCGGAAGTAATCACCGAGGAAGGTGTTAAGCTTGGTATACTTACCGAAGTTCTGAAGACAGCGGCAAATGATGTATATGTTGTTCGAACACAGGAGGGTAAAGAAATTCTGCTCCCCTCCATTAAGGAATGTATTCTGAACATTGATGCCGAGAAGAAGATAATCACGGTTCATATCATGAAAGGATTAATTGAATAATAGAAGCCTCAGGCAAATATTCTTAGCACAGACGAAGTAAGGATAAGCTTGGTTATTGTGCGAAGCATTCTTTCATACTATGAGATTTTACGATACGAAAGGTACGGTGGAATTATGAATTTTCATGTGCTTACCCTGTTTCCTGATATGATTCAGTCAGGTCTCAATACCAGTATTACTGGAAGGGCAATCGAAAATGGCCTGATCTCGCTGAATACGGTTAATATCCGGGATTTTGCCACGAATAAGCATAACCGGGTGGATGACTATCCTTATGGTGGCGGTGCAGGTATGGTAATGCAGGCAGAACCTGTTTATCTTTCCTATGGCTATCTCGCTAACCATATCCGGATGGGAAAGGGAGAGCATACCCCCTACCAGAAACCCAGAGTGATCTATGTAACTCCGCAGGGAAGCATCTTTAACCAGAGTATGGCTAAGGAACTGGCGCAGGAGGAGGATTTGATCTTCCTATGCGGTCACTATGAAGGAATTGACGAGAGAGTGCTGGAGCTGATCGTAACAGATAACATTTCAATCGGAGATTATGTCCTGACGGGAGGAGAGCTTCCTACCATGGTCATGATAGATGCAATCTCCCGGCTGATTCCCGGAGTCTTGAATAACGAGGTATCCTCCGAATTTGAATCCTTGCAGGATAATCTGCTGGAATATCCCCAATATACCCGCCCTGAGCTCTTCATGGGCAAAAAAGTTCCTGAGGTTCTGTTATCCGGACACCATGCCAATATTGAAGCCTGGAGAAGGCGGGAGTCCATTCACCGTACCTACGAACGCCGCCCTGACCTATTAGAAAAGGCTGAACTGACAGAGGAGGAACGGGAATACCTGACCCGTCTGATCTTCCAAAAAAATTATGATATATACTAAAATATACTAAATACCATAAATGTACAATAATACTCATAAATACCATAAATAATCGTAAATACTTATAAATACTTATAAATACAATAACATTAAAATACTAAAATACAATAACATAAAATATTAAAGTACAAAAATCTATATACAAAAATACTATATACAAAAATACACATAGTATATAATTTTTAGAGCTGAATCTCAGTTACTATTCAGCCTTAACTAAGGTATAGTCCTAAGACCGGGGGAGAAATGATTTCCATGGTGAGTATATGCATCCGTCGGTACTTAGGTTCTGTATTATAGAACCTTATGTACCGTTACGTGATGCATCTAAGCGGGAGCGTCTCATCCATGGGAACATTTCCTTCCAGGTCTTATCCATAACAAAGAGGGCTGAATAGTAACTGTACATAATAAAAAATATACTTGCATTCTATAAATTTCTATGTTAAAGTAAGTTGTTGTGAGATGAGATGGTCCTCTGGTACACGGCAAAAGCCATAACCGTATTAAGAACATCTAAATTTAATAGGAGGTCACAAAATGAACGATATTATTAAGGCAATTGAAGCCGAGCAGTTAAAGCAAAACGTTGTTGATTTCAATGTTGGTGATACGGTTCAGGTTTACGCAAAAGTAAAAGAAGGTAACCGTGAAAGATTACAGGTATTTGAAGGTACTGTTATTAAGAGACAGAACGGCGGAGCAAGAGAGACCTTTACCGTAAGGAAATCCTCCAGTGGTATCGGTGTTGAGAAGACCTGGCCGCTGCATAGCCCCAGCATTGATAGAATTGAAGTTACCAGGCGCGGTAAGGCAAGACGCGCTAAGCTGTTCTACCTTCGTGAAAGAGTTGGTAAGAAGGCAAAGGTAAAAGAGTTAGTTAGATAGTAAAAGCTAAGGGACATACCGATTGGGATGTCCCTTTTTTATGCGTGAAGGCGAAGTGAAGCATATAACAAGCTTGCTTGTTCGTATGTGAGCGAGCCCAGACGATCAAAGCCTGCTTGGCAGGCTTGAGAAACTCGCGGAGCGTGTTTCTTCCGGATGTAACAGGAAATTGCATTCTGTGGGTATGAAACGTTCTTTTTTAGTATCCTTGTTGTATATTACTGATAACTAAGTTATAATGATGGTGTGAAAAACCCGACGAAGCTGCATATTAGGGTAAGATATCACTGTGGTATGGAACAGTCAGGGATGCGTGACTGGATTTCAACCGGTATAAGGAGAGCTTTCACTCATGGACTTTGATTTTGATAGAGAAAGTAAAAAACCTGTGGTCATGAAGATATTGATTGATGTGTTTATCTGGGTTGCACAGATTGCAGCCGTGATTTTTCTGGCCTATTTTATCATATACTATGCACTGGAAAAGACAAATGTCATCGGTATCTCCATGGAAGGCACCTTATCCAATCAGGAACCGATCATCATCGATAAATTTTCCTACCGTGTATCCGAACCGAAAAGATTCGATGTTATCGTATTCAAGCAAAGCGGACGGGAGCATAGCTACTACAATATTAAGAGGATTATCGGTCTTCCGGGAGAAACACTGCAATTTTCTGAAGGCAATATCCTGATTAACGGAGAAATCGTAGAGGATGTCGTTAATGCAGAGCCAATGGTAAATTACGGTCTGGCTGCGGAGCCGATCACTCTGGAGGAAAATGAATATTTCGTTCTCGGGGACAACCGGAACAACAGTGAGGACAGCCGCTTCGCCAGTGTCGGAAATATCACCAGGGAAGATATTATCGGAAAGGCCTTTCTTAGGCTCTCTCCGTTTAACTTTATCAATAAGCTGAACCTGAAGAAAGATCAGGAGCAGACAGAAGAATAAGGAAAGTACCGCCGCAGAAGGTGGGGTGAATGAAGCATGAATGTACAATGGTATCCCGGTCATATGGCGAAAGCAAAGCGTATGATGCAGGAAAATATAAAATTAATCGATGTGGTAATCGAACTGGTTGATGCGAGAATCCCGTACTCCAGTAAGAACCCGGATATCGATCAGCTGGCTAAGGACAAATCCAGGGTGATATTACTGAACAAATTCGATATGGCCGATCCCGGTTATACCAATGCCTGGAGAGCCTATTATGAGAGCAAGGGTTATTTCGTAGCCCTGGTGAATTCGAAGAACGGAACCGGGGTAAAACAGGTGAAGGATGTAGTCTTCAAGGCCTGTGAGGCGAAGATCGAACGGGACAGGAAAAAGGGTATTCTGAACAGGCCAGTCAGAGCTATGGTAGTGGGTATCCCCAATGTGGGCAAATCCACCTTCATTAACAGCTTTGTAGGTAAAGCAAGCGCTAAGACCGGAAATAAACCGGGTGTAACGAAGGGTAAGCAATGGATCCGGCTGAATAACAATATCGAATTACTGGATACACCGGGAATCCTGTGGCCAAAATTCGAGGATCAGGCTGTTGGTTTAAGGTTGGCAATGATCGGTTCGATCAATGATACGATCATCAATACGACGGAGCTTTCTCTGGAGCTGATCCGGTTCTTAAGCGGTACCTATCCGGCAGCGTTGGTAGAACGTTATGGAATAGAGCCCTTTGGCAAACTGGAAAATCTATCGGACGCCACCAGGGTACTGGGGCAGATTGCACTGAAACGCGGCTGCCTGATCAAGGGCGGAGAAGCTGACTTTGACAGGGCTGCCTTGCTGGTCCTCGATGATTTCAGAAGCCTGAAGCTTGGAACAATCTCCTTAGAGTACCCTGAGACGAAAAGTGCGGAGGCAGGAGAGTCTGGTAACTAACAGAAGATTAGGATGGAGCGGGAGGCAATATTCGGATAAATCGATTGTTTCCTCCCTGACAGGAGTAAAAACACATTGGAAGGAGACAGCAAGCAGAAGATGCAGTCAGAAGGTAACAATGAGACTAAGAAAATATCCGAAATCAAGCTGGAATTCATGCAGGCCGGGTTACCTGAGCTTCCGGCATTATTACAGCAATACGGAGAGGATTCAAGAAGCGGTGTAGTCACAATCTGTAACCATTATCAGTCCCGGTTGGAAGCTCATCATAAGGAGCTTCAGAGACTGGAGCTTATGAAGCAATATGAGAGGAAGTACGCTGATTATACATACATCTGTGGTATAGATGAAGTGGGAAGAGGTCCCTTAGCAGGTCCTGTCATTGCCTGTGCGGTCATTCTTCCGAAGGACTGTGATATTCTGTATATCAATGATTCTAAGCAGCTTTCAGAGAAAAAGAGGGAAGAGCTGTATGATCAGATCATCTCCCAGGCAATTGCGTTTGGTATTGGCAGTGTTCCACCTCCCAGGATCGATGAGATCAATATCCTGCAGGCTACCTATGAAGCCATGCAGAAGGCAATTCAGAATTTAAATGTACAACCTGATCTCTTATTAAATGATGCGGTCACAATCCCCGGGGTAGGTATTAAGCAGGTTCCGATCATCAAGGGTGATGCGAAGAGTATCTCCATTGCGGCGGCGAGCATCGTTGCCAAGGTGACCAGGGACCGGCTGATGGTAGCTTATGATAAGGTGTTTCCCGGTTATGATCTTGCAGAAAATAAAGGCTACGGTTCGGCGAAGCATATCGAAGCGATTAAGGAGCTGGGTCTTACTCCGATCCACAGAAGAAGCTTCGTGAAGAATTTTCTGTAGATAGATAAACCATTAAAGCTTAAGTTTAGATATATAATTCTATCATATTGATTAAAGGAGGGAAAACATGATTGGGACAGTTAAGATTTTTTCGTTCATTATTCCGATTACCTATGCAATTCTCGGCTACCTGTTTTGGAAGCAGACTCCGGAGCTGAAAAGCGGAAAATCAGGTTGGAGAAACAGTCATTCGACGAAGAGTGAAGAAGCCTGGGAGTACGCGAATAAGGTCGGAGGCAGGTATTTATTTATCCTTGGAATCACGGAGCTGATCATAACAGCTGTTTTTCATCTGCTGATAAGGAATCTGGAACTCTTTTATTTCGTAGCGAGCATAACAGGCCTCCTTATCCTGCAGACCAGCAGCTTCTCCTACCTGAATAAATATGTGGAGAAACATCTTAAGAACCTGTAATACTGAGGAGGCTGGCAGATGGACGAACAGAAGAAGAATAACAAGCCAAGGACCGCAGTTGCTCTTTCCTACGAACCGGAACAGGAAGCACCGGTCGTAATCGCTGCCGGAAAAGGTTATCTGGCCGATCGGATCCTTGATAGGGCAAAGGCAGCTGATATTCCGATCCATAAGGATGAGAAGCTGACAGAAAGCCTGTCAAAGCTGGAGCTTGGTGACAGCATCCCGCCTGAGCTGTATGATGTAGTGGCTGAGGTACTGGTATTTGTTGACCGGATGGATCGCCTGAAAGAAAAACTGGGTTCGGATCAGAACCGATAGTACATAGTACGATATACTGGTTTGTGAGCCAATTAAAGTGTGAAAAGCGTTCAAACATGCTTGCACACTGGTCACAAGCTTATTCGAAGGGCAGATATGGAAGCAAGGTTGAACAAAAGAGAGATAGGGACCAGATTTGAACAAAAGGCTGCAGATTTTCTGGTAGCAAACGGGTATCGGATCGTGGATCGGAATTTTCGTTCCCGAACCGGAGAGATCGATCTGATTGGCAGGGATGGTAATTATCTCTGTTTCATAGAGGTGAAATACCGCTCCAGTACTGATCATGGTTTTCCGTCAGAAGCGATAAATGCAAGAAAAATGACAAGGATCATTCGGACAGCCCAATATTATATGCTGATTCATGGGCTCCCTCAGGATACTCCTTGCCGTTTTGATGTGGTTGTTATTTTGGAGCACGAATTATCCCTGATCAAAAATGCCTTTGATGGTATATAATATACAATCAGGCTACGGACCTGATCATATCAACAGGAAGGACAGCATTATGCAATTTCAAAACAATAAGCATGCAGTGATTGATTACAGCCTTAAGGTACCCTATCTTACATTTCCTGCATTATCAGAACTCCCCTTTGTCCGCCATGGTTTCTCAACCAGGCTCGGAGGAGTCAGTGAGGGAATGTTCGAATCCATGAACTTAGGCTCTGAGTCCTCCGGTTATGCAGATGATCCTGAGAGCATCAGAATAAATTATGAAAGGATCGCAGGCAGTATCGGAGTCGATCCCCGTTCCATCGTAATCTCCAAACAGGTACATAAGACGAATATCCGTCTTGTAACGGAAGACGACCGTGGGAAGGGGCTCTATGTCCCAAGAGATTATGATGAGATTGACGGACTGATAACGGACCGTCCCGGAGTTACTCTCGTAACGAAGTATGCGGACTGTGTGCCTCTTTATTTTGTTGATACGAAGAACAGAGCCATTGGCCTGACGCACTCCGGCTGGAGAGGAACTGTAAGTAAAATAGGAAAGATCACCGTGGAGGAAATGAAGAAGCATTTTGGTAGTGAACCGGAGGATCTGCTTGCAGTAATCGGCCCTTCCATCTGCAGTGAATGTTATGAGGTCGGTGAAGAAGTGGCACAGGCATTTCTGGATGCATTTCCCGAAAATGGATACAATATAGATAAAATCCTGGTGAAAAACAGGATTGGCAGCTACCAGCTGGATCTATGGGAGGTTAACCGCGGAATACTGATGGAAGCAGGGCTTAAGGGACATCGGATCCATGTTTCAGGAGTCTGTACCGCCTGCAATTCTGACCTGTTATTTTCCCATAGGAAAACAGGGGGCAAGAGAGGCAGCCTTGCCGCTTTCTTAGCATTAAAATAACTATGATTTCAATCCGGATCGGTTTGGTGTGAAAAAACCCGGTGCGGTTATGTGATAAAAGCTGCAGGAAGATTGCAGCTGGAGAGAAACGGTGTATGTATATGAAGAAAAAAGCGCACATTATTAAAGAGATCGAATCGGGCAGCATCGCAGAGGAGCTGGAGCTTGCCCCGGGTGATGAGTTGATCTCGATTAATGAGAAAGAAATAAAGGATGTCTTCGACTATCATTACCTGATCAAGGAGGAATTTCTAACGGTAGTAATCCGAAAACCGGACGGTGAGGAATGGGAGCTGGAGATTGAGAAGGATTATGAGGATGATTTAGGAATCGTTTTTGAAGAAGGACTGATGGATTCCTATCGTTCCTGCCGGAATAAGTGTATCTTCTGTTTCATCGACCAGATGCCGCCGGGAATGAGGGAAACTCTTTATTTTAAGGATGATGATGCCAGATTGTCCTTCCTGCAGGGTAATTATATCACCCTGACGAATATGAGCGATGAGGACATCGATCGGATCCTATTCTATAAATTATCTCCGATTAATATCTCCGTCCATACCACAAATGAGGAGCTACGGTGTAAGATGCTCCACAACCGTTTTGCCGGAAGTGCCCTGGAGAAGATAAAGAGGCTGAAGAACGGCGGTATCACGATGAACGGTCAGATTGTTCTGTGCAAGGGCTGGAATGATGGGGAGGAACTGGAGAAGACGATTCACGACTTGGGAGCATTTCTACCGGAGATGCAAAGCGTCTCCGTAGTTCCGGTCGGACTGACCAAATACCGGAAGGGACTGGCAGAACTGGAGAAATTCACAAAGGAGGATTCTCTTAAGGTTCTGGAAACCATCCACCGTTGGCAGGGGATCTTCCTGAAGCATTATCAGACCCGTTTTATCTATGCCGGAGATGAATGGTACATCAGTGCCGGGCTACTGATCCCGGATGCAGACAGCTATGAGGGCTATCCGCAGCTGGAGAACGGTGTCGGAATGCTGCGATCCTTCCGTGATGAATTTGAAGAGGAGCTAAAGGTGCTGAGTGGAGATGACCGGAGGAAGGAGCTCTCCATGGTGACCGGAGTCCTGGCAGCACCCTATATGGAACAGCTGCTAAAGGAACTAAAGGACAGGTTTCCAAACATTACTGTAACCCTCTACACGATCAAAAATGACTTCTTCGGAGAGAACATTACCGTGGCAGGACTGATCACCGGAGGGGATATCATCGCACAGCTGAAGTGTCTTCCCTTGGGTGAATATCTGCTGCTTCCCGATGTCCTGCTCCGCAACGGAGAGACTGTGTTACTGGATGATGTGACCGTGGAGCAGATTGAAAACTCTTTACAAACCAGAATCCGTATTGTACAATCAGATGGAAACTCTTTCATTCAATCGATAATTGATACTAAAATTTGGTAATAAGCCAAAATATCTGATGTTTTCGATTTGTCATTACTTTTTATATAATCAGGAGATAAATATGAGCAGACCTATTGTAGCCATCGTTGGCAGACCGAATGTGGGAAAATCAACCCTGTTCAATGCCCTGGCAGGAGAGAGAATCTCCATTGTCAAGGATTATCCGGGTGTTACCAGGGACCGCATTTATGCCGATGTGACCTGGCTGAACACGCAATTTACCATGATAGATACCGGTGGTATCGAGCCCGACAGCAAGGATGAGATGCTGACCTATATGAGACAGCAGGCTGAAATCGCAATCGAAACGGCAGATGTAATTATGTTTCTGACTGATGTACGTCAGGGCCTGGTGGATTCTGATTCGAAGGTGGCAGATATGCTGCGCAGGAGCGGAAAGCCCGTGGTTCTGGTCGTCAATAAGGTTGATAATTTCGATAAGCTGATGGCGGATGTCTATGAGTTCTACAACCTTGGAATCGGTGAACCCTTCCCGATCTCTGCCTCCTCCAAGCTGGGCTTTGGTGAACTGCTGGATGAGGTAGTAAGGCATTTTAAGTCCGGGAATACTGAAGAAGCAGCGGATGAGCGTCCCAGGATTGCGATCGTCGGAAAGCCGAATGTCGGTAAGTCCTCCATCGTCAATAAACTGGTGGGTGAGAACAGGGTCATTGTATCCAACATCGCCGGAACCACCAGGGATGCGGTCGATACTCCGATCCGCCGTAACGGTAAGGAATACATTCTGATAGATACGGCAGGTCTCCGCAGGAAGAGCAAGATCAAGGAGGAGCTGGAGCGCTTCAGCATTATCCGTACCGTGACTGCCGTGGAACGGGCAGATATCGTGGTACTGGTCATCGATGCGAATGAAGGTGTTACGGAACAGGATGCCAAGATTGCAGGTATTGCCCATGACCGCGGTAAGGGTATCGTCATTGCCGTGAACAAGTGGGATCTGATTGAAAAGAACAATAAGACAGTGAACGAATATACGAAGGATATCAAAGAAATCTTATCCTTCATGCCCTATGCCGAGATTCTGTTTATCTCTGCAGAAACCGGGCAGAGAATGCATAAGCTGTTTGAGGTCATCGAGGTGGTGATCCAGAATCAGAATTTGCGTATTTCCACCGGTGTCCTGAATGAGATCATGGCAGAAGCTACGGCCTTACAGCAGCCTCCTTCCGACAAGGGAAGACGTCTGAAGCTCTATTACATTACTCAGGTCGCTGTGAAACCGCCCACCTTCGTCATCTTCGTGAATGATAAGGAACTGATGCATTTTTCTTACACCCGGTATATCGAGAATAAGATCAGGGAAGCCTTTGGGTTTGCCGGAACATCATTAAAGTTTATTATCAGGGAGCGAAAGGAGAATGAATAAATGATCATTCAGATTGTCCTCTGTTTAGGACTCGGTTATCTGTTTGGATGTTTTTCTACGGGATATATCATCGGTAAAATGAAGAAGGTAGATATCCGGAATTACGGAAGCGGCAATTCCGGAACTACGAATGCACTAAGAACGTTAGGTGCTAAAGCAGGCATAATCACTTTGGTAGGGGATATGCTGAAGGCTATCATACCCATTCTTTTGATTCGTCATCTGCTTTTCAAGGATGAGTCCTATGTTCAGCTGCTTACGCTGTATGCCGGATTGGGAGTGGTTCTCGGTCATAATTATCCGTTTTGGCTGAAATTCAAGGGTGGAAAAGGAATTGCTGCCACCTCAGGTGTCATGCTGGCCTTTGATCCCTGGATTGTACCGGTAGGACTTCCCTTATTTGTGATTTCTGTTGCCTTGACCAGATATGTATCCGTAGGTTCGCTTATCGTAGCGGTCTTATTTCCGACCTGGGTTTATATTTTCTATCCGAAGGAATTACATATGCTGATCGTTGCTCTGATTTTCATGACACTGGCATTTATCAAGCATAGATCCAACATCAAGCGTCTTCTGAACGGAACGGAAAACAAATTGGGTCATAGGGTTAAAATAGAAGATAAGAAGTTATCATAAAAACAATAAAGAACTGACAACAAAGGAGGTACCTTATGAGTAAGGTAGGTGTATTAGGAGCCGGAACCTGGGGTTGTGCCCTGGCTATTCTGCTCTCGGATAATGGCCATGACGTTACCATTTGGACGAAGATTGAAAAGGAAGCGAAGGCTCTGGAGGAAAACAGGGAGGATCTTAAGAATCTGCCCGGTGCCAAGCTACCGAAGAATATAAAGATTATCCTTGATCTTAAGGAAGCCTGTACTGACAAGGAGCTGCTTGTTATGGCAGTGGCTTCTCCTTATATCAGAGCAACGGCTCATGAAGCCAGCCCTTATATTCGTGAAGGTCAGATGCTGGTGAATGTGTCCAAGGGCTTGGAGGATTCAACCCTCATGACCCTGTCCGACGTTCTGAAGGAAGAGATTCCTCAGGCCGATATCGCTGTGTTATCCGGTCCCACCCATGCGGAAGAGGTAAGCCGCCGGATCCCAACAACCATCGTAGTGGGTGCTGCCACCAAGGAAACCGCAAGATTCATTCAGGATGTATTCATGAATGAGGTGTTCCGTGTTTATACCAGCCCTGATATCATCGGAATTGAGCTGGGTGGCTCCTTAAAGAATGTCATCGCTCTCGCAGCCGGTGTCATTGACGGACTAGGACTTGGAGATAATACGAAAGCAGCCCTGATGACCAGAGGAATGGCAGAAATCAGCCGCCTTGGAGTGAAGATGGGCGGTAAAGCCGAGACCTTCACCGGATTATCCGGTATGGGAGATCTGTTTGTTACCTGTACCAGTAGGCATAGCCGTAATCGAATGGCCGGTTACCTCATGGGACAGGGCTTAACGATGGATGAGGCCATGAAGGAAGTAAACCAGGTTGTTGAAGGTGTCCATTCCGCAAAGGCAGCTCTTCATATGGCTCAGAAATATGATGTTGAGATGCCGATTGTAGAGCAGATCAATATGGTTCTGTTCGAGGGCAAGACTCCGGGTGAGGCACTGGCTGATCTCTATGGAAGAGATAAACGTAAGGAATATAAGACCTTGGAATGGGATTAATATAAGAGAATTTAAAGGAGACAGAACGTGGTTCTGTCTCCTTTTATCGTGCCTCCTTTATATATAATTTATTAAAAATATTTTAATTTTGGTATTGAACACATGTTCTGTGGGTGGTATAATATGTCAGATGTCGCTAATCGCGGACTATTTCTTTACAGTGCTTATATGAAAGCTAGGATATGTTATATCATAAGGTATTCGTTGTACTGCTAAAGGGCAGTAAGGGGGAATTATGGAAGATAAAACAAAAATCAAGAAGACGCGGGTACTTAAAAATACCTTTTATTCCATCCGGCTGATGTGGGGGATCAGCAAAGGTGCCATTTTTCATGCAGCCTTAGCCATCGCATCAGATTACTTTGCATGGGTATTCTACAGTCTTTTCTTCATTCTGTATCTGGTAGGTGCAATTGAACAGGCGGAAAGCTTCGGTCATATCCTGCGGTTCGTTCTGATTGCAGGTGGAGTATTCATGATCATAGCATTTTACCGTGCTTACATAGAAGGCGCTTATATTCCCATGGCTAGTGCCAGGATCTATAAGAGGCTTTACAGGAAGCTTTACCAGAAAGCCAGGAACGCAGAGCTGCGTTGTTTTGAAGACAGCAATTTTTATAACAAGTATACCTTAGCAGTGGATGGTGCTAACGAAAAGCTTGTGAATCTTCTGATCAACTTCTCCGGTATCTTCTGTGCCGGTATTGCCGTTGTTGTTGTATTCACGAAGATGTTCCAGATTGACAATATAGCAATGCTCTTTGTGATATTCCCGATCATCGGTAATTTTGTCTTTGGCTATCAGGTAAATAAGAAATATTATGAACGGGATCAGGCTTTGGTTCCCTATAAGCGAAGGATTGATTATGTAAACCGCGTAATGTATCTGTCCGATTTTTCGAAGGAGATGCGTCTGTCCAATGTCTATCAGCTGTTAAAGCAGAAATACGATAAAGCTATGGAAGGCATCTATGAGGTGGTGAATACCTTTGCTCCGAAGATTAACGTTCCCCTATGGTTCCGGAATTATTTCACCTTCACGATTATATTTGAAGGAGTATTGATGTACGGAGCATATCGGATGATTGTAAAGAATGCGATCAGTCTTTCAGAGCTTGCGATGCTGTCCAGTGCCATGGTTTCAGCCACCTGGATTCTGATCCGTTTCACGGAGCATATCATGGAAAGCATGAAGCTGGCACTTTTCATCGAGAACCTCCGGACTTTCCTAGAATATAAGGAGAGGCTTCCAGAGGATTATGATGGAATTATGCCTGAGGAGGAGATCCGCTCCATTGAGTTCCGTAATGTCAGCTTTGCTTATAAGGAGGGCGGAGAATACACCCTTAAGAATATGTCCTTTCTCATAGAAGGGAAATCATGTGTTGCTCTTGTCGGACATAACGGAGCCGGAAAGACTACGATAATCAAGCTTTTATTCCGGCTATACGATCCTACGGAGGGTGAGATCCTTATCAATGGCAGGAATATCAAAGACTATAATCTGAAGGCTTATCGTAATCTGTTTGCAGCTGCCTTCCAGGATTACAAGATATTTGCTTTCTCCATCAAAGAGAATGTCCTGATGCACAGTGCTAAGGAGGAGGATGAAATCGTCTTGGATGCCCTTAAAAAAGCAGGGGTATATGATAAGGTCATGTCTCTTCCACATGGAATAGATACCATCCTTACGAAGGAATTCGATGAGGAGGGGGCACTACTGTCCGGTGGAGAATTCCAGAAGCTGGTTGTTGCCCGTGCCTTTGCCAAGAAATCCCCGATTAAGGTGTTTGACGAACCCTCCAGTGCACTGGATCCAATCGCGGAATATGAGCTGTACGAAAGCATACAGAAGGACAGCATCGGTAAAACCATGGTATTTATTTCACACAGATTGTCCTCCGTCCGAAATGCGGATATGGTATATATGCTGGAGAACGGAGAAATCATCGAGCGGGGTACTCATAAGGATCTGATGCTTCAGAACGGAGCTTACGCCGATATGTATCAGAAGCAGGCGAAGAATTATCTCGCTGTTGAGCATTTGCAGGAGGTGAGGGCATAATGAGGAAGTCAGATAAAAATAAAGCAACAAAGCAAAGCTTTTCTAAGGTGATGAACAATAACTGGTTCATCATCAAGCTCTCCTTCCGGACTGCACCGTTCTATATGTGTTACCTGATCTTCGAGCAGATCAAACAAAGTGGTCTGGTTTTCCTCGAGCATACCTATGGCATTAAATTCGTACTGGAAGCAGCGGAATTTCATAAGCCTTTTCTTGTTGTTTTCCGTTTCCTGCTGATTGTATTGGGAGCCTGGGCTACCTCCTTTTTCTTAAGCGGTATTTATCAGAATAGGGTATCGCTGAAGGCTCTGCCCAGGATCAATAAGAAGCTGAAGGAAATGATGTATGAGAAAGCCAGGGAACTGGATCTGGAATGCTACGATAATCCGGAGTATTATAATGAGTTTGTACTTTCTATCTCAGAAGCCGAAAAATCCATTACCAGAACCCATCAGATCATTGAAGCCTTCTTCTATGCGATAACGACGCTGTTGACAGCAGGTATCTTCTTCCTGACGACGGACTCACCCTCAATGATCTTTATCTTCAGTTCATTCCTGCTGACCTTTCTGTTCTCACAGATACTCAATAAGGTTAATTTCAAGAACAGGCTGGAGAAGAACCCTGAAGAGCGGAAACGTTCCTACGTACACAGGGTATTCTATCTGAATGAATATGCAAAGGAGGTCCGTTTAAATCCTGAGATCTCTGACCTGCTATACGAGGAATTTGAGAACACTAACGATAATATCTATGGTATCGAGAAAAAATATGCCACGAAACGGACGTTACTCCAATTTCTTGCAAATTATATTACCAATGATTTTGTCAATGACGTAATTTACATCTCATATCTGGTATACAGGGCTGCCGTACAGCATGTGATTTCCTACAGCAGTGTAATCGTACTCTGGAATTCCTCCGGAAGCCTGAAGCACAGCCTTCGCAGCTTTACGAAGATATTCCCTCAGATCTCTGAGAATAGTTTATATATAGAAAAAATACGGAACTTTCTGAACTATGAAAGAAAAATAAAGAGTATCAGAAATCTGCCGGTACCGGCGAAACCCAGTACCTTGGAGCTAAGAGAAGTTTCCTTCGGATATACAAAGAAGGATGGATATATCCTGCAGAATATCAATCTGACGATTCATCCCAATGAAAAGATTGCATTGGTCGGTTATAACGGTGCCGGCAAGACTACACTGATCAAGCTGATCATGAGACTGTATGACCCGGAGGAAGGTGTAATTCTATATAACGGCATTAACGTTAAGGATTATGATATCAACCAGTACCGGGAAGCCATCGGCACTATATTCCAGGATTTTAAGATCTTTGCGGCAACCGTCGGGGAGAATGTGGTACTCGATTACGAGGCTGACGATGTCATGAAGTCACACGAGCCTTATCTTAGAGAGGCGCTGTCCTTCAGCGGCTTCGGTGACCGGCTGGAGCAGCTTCCGGGTGGTTTGTTGACAGAGCTGACGACTGAATTTGAGAAGGACGGTATTGACCTGTCGGGAGGAGAAAGCCAGAAGCTTGCGATAGCAAGAGCCTTCTATAAGGATGCCCGGATGGTGATTTTGGATGAGCCCTCCAGTGCACTGGATCCGATCGCTGAATATCAGTTAAATGAAACAATGCTCCAGGCTGCGGCTGTAAAAACCGTGATTTTTATTTCCCACCGTCTCTCTACCACCAGGAATGCGGATCGTATCATTATGCTGGAGCAGGGAAGAATTATAGAGGAAGGGAACCACGAGGAGCTGCTCCGAATCAGGGGTAAATACGCCGGCATGTGGAGAGCCCAGGCTTCAAAATATGTGGATGTCTAACAGATCAGTTCAGACTTATTATTCGGAGGTACTCTAATGACGCAGAAATTCCTAAAAGTTATCCGGGAAGCCGGAAAAATAATGCTTCAGGCAAGTGAGATTGACAGTAAGGTGGAAAGCAAGCAGGGAGAGGCTAATTTTGTTACTAAATATGATTATGAGGTTCAGGAATATCTGCGTCTGTCCCTCGGAGAGCTCCTGCCGGATGCAGCAATCATCGGGGAGGAAGGAGAGGAAGATAAACTTTATTCACATAAGAAGTGCTTCATAATCGATCCGATTGATGGTACGACTAATTTTATCTTCGGTAACCGGCACAGTGCAATTTCTGTAGCACTGCTGCAGGAGGGTGTGCCGATATTCGGTGCCGTATATGATCCCTATCAGGATGAAATGCTCTATGCCGTTAAGGGAATTGGTGCCTTTCTATGCAGAAGCTCCATCTCAAATACACCCTCGCTGCCGGAAAATGAAGCTGAAATAATTACGAGGACTGAGCAGCCGCTTAAGATAAAGAACTTATGCTTAAAGGAGGGACTGACCTGTTTCGGAACCTCGCCTTATTACCGCGATTTGATGGACAGCTCCTTTGAGCTGGCGAAGAAGTTATATGAGAATTCCCTGGATATAAGAAGAAGCGGATCGGCTGCCCTGGATCTATGCTACATTGCTGCCGGCAGGTATGTACTGTTTGCGGAGTATGTGCTGCAGCCCTGGGATTATTCCGCTGCTTCCCTGATCGTGGAGGAGGCAGGAGGGGCGATTCATGACCTGGAAGGGAAGGCTCTGACCTATGACAAGCCCGGCTCTGTAATTGCCGGTGCTCCTCAGGCAATGGAGGATTTCAGAAAGCTGCAATAAGCTTTTCATTATGCGCAGCCGCTTAATCTGCACTCTGATAATACTCAAACAATACCTTATACTAAGCTATTGAAAAAAATATTTATTCACTGCGAACAAGTTTATTTCCCATATCATAGAATGAAACAGCCCTGCATATCTTTAACTATAACCATAAGGAGGTTGACATATGTTAGGGCAGTTTGATGTTTATAATGATATTCAGGCTAGGACAGGCGGTGAAATATACATAGGTGTG
>JAEZJW010000207.1 GCA_023415595.1 Bacillota bacterium | reverse complement strand
CATGGAGTCTTGCCAGGGTCAGATCGCTTAAGAGCTCGTCCACATCAATCTCTTCCCTATAATCGGCGATTTCCTGCGGAATAGTCGGGGCTTTGAATAATACCCTGGAGGCATCCAGCTCCTTATCCCTTAATTCCTCGGATATGTATTTGTACATCTTATATTCCAGCAGCCTGTCCACCAACTCCTGCCTGGGGTCGGTTGCTTCCTCATCCTCACTGACCTCGACCGGCAGCAGCATTTTAGATTTTATATTGATCAGTGTGGCAGCCATAAGAAGGAATTCACTCATGATTTCTAAGTTCTTAGCCTCCATCTGCCGGATATACTCCAGATACTGATCAGTAATCCTGGCAATCGGAATATCATAAATATTAATTTTATTCTTATCGATTAAATGAAGCAGAAGATCCAAAGGACCTTCAAAGGCTTCCAGCTTCACCGGAATACTCATCGTTTCTCTCCTCGGTTATGTCCTCACTTTCAATGAGCGAAAACACTGTTTAGTTTAAAATCGTTATGTCAAATATAGAGGATCAGGCATCCTTCTTCCTGATATGAATGAATACCAGCTCCGGTCGGTTGAACAATCGCAGCATGAAGGAATGGGAACCCAGTCCCTTCGATACAATCATTCGCCTATTGTCTGCGATAAATACACCCGAATCATAGGTGGGAAAGAAATTATACTGAGGGGAAATCACACCTCCCAAATGAGGAAGCCTTACCAGGCCGCCATGTAGGTGTCCCGCCAAGGTTAGGTCCGCACCCCACTCTGCATAAGCCTCAAAATAAATCGGATGATGAGCAATCAGAAGCTGATATTCCCTTGGATCAGGTTTTCCGATATGCTTCTCCAGATATGCTTTGTCCATGGGAAATACTTCTGTCCGGTTGTAGCATTCACTGCTGGCATTCAAGCCGGTAATGCGAAGCGCCGTATTTCCCTTCCTGAACGGTAAGCTCTCATCCACCAGGAAATGCACTCCCATATTCTGAAGTACCCTCTTAAACTCTATAAAAGACTCATATCTTGCCTTAATCTTCTCATCAATTCTGCCCTTTTCTTCTTCCATCAGCTCTGATAAGTGCCGCTCATGATTTCCGTAACCATAGTAGATCGGATACTCCTTCACCAGGGCTTCCATTAAATCATAGGCATTTCCGGGGATACAGGTCTGCTGCTTGGTAATCAGATCCCCGGCTACAATAATAAGATCCGGGTGTAGTTCTCTAATCTTCTCTGCAAGTAATACATTCTTCGGACCGAATGTATTATTATGGAGATCTGCCAGAAGGACGATTTTCAGATCCTCGGGAGCATTCCCAGGGCCCTCTGCAGGTATGTAATATTCCGTTACCTTAAGCAATCTCTTCTCAATGAAGGACCACAATACTAATGCCAGTATTACTGCTAAGATCCAAGTGAGAACCATAGGTACCCCTTTCGTCAGGACAGATCATTTGCCTATTTCACAATCCTATTATACTATACTAATTAAGGGAGGAAGTGTCAATAAGATACTTTCCCTTTCCCTATAGGTATATGGGTATATGGGTATATGGGTATATGGATATATTGGGTGGATGTGAAATGTTTGCATTACTGCAGCAGTAAGGTGTATAATCAAAA
Organism: Bacillota bacterium; assembly: GCA_023415595.1. Lineage (GTDB taxonomy): Bacteria > Bacillota > Clostridia > Lachnospirales > Lachnospiraceae > Mobilitalea. Next base: position 8,560 of record JAEZJW010000207.1, on the reverse strand, counting down.
TCAATCCGTTATAAGAGCAGGCAGGAGGTTATTTTCCATGACAATAAATAACTTATGTATCCTATTTATGTTCACAATTACCCTTCATAATATAGAAGAAGGTCTTTGGTTGCCGAGGTGGTCTCAGCATGCCGGGAAGTATCACAAACCGGTTCAGTCGGGGGAATTTCATTTTGCATTAATCATTTTGACATCTGCTGCTTATTTAATCTCGGGATTAACAATTTTTTATCCAGACATCATATTATTCAGATATCTGTTCGCCGGTTATGTTGGTACCATGGTGCTGAATGTCTTCTTTCCGCATCTGATCGGAACTATAGTTCTAAGAAGATATATCCCTGGACTTTTTACCGGTCTTCTGCTTAATCTGCCTTTGAACGGTTTGATACTTTACCATATGATTAAAAATAACTATCTGAACATAGTTGAGATTACAATATCAACCTTCATAATTTCTGTCATAATACTTAGCATGCTTTCCCCATTATTTAAAATCGGCAGAAGTCTTATGCTTAATAATAAATCTGATTAATAGAAGTAAATTCTGTCTATTTGATGACATGGAAAACAAGAAGGAGGGGTTCCCTCCTTCTTGCTTTTATAATCTCTGAAATTTTCAGTCAGTGAAATCTTACCTACTAACTGTTCCCATTAATCTGCTATAAAATATTTTTTCAATGCCTTAATAACACAATCCTTATAGCCGGCTTTATTAATTGCTTCGGCTGCCAGGATATCGACACTGCCGATTTTCTCTTCCCCAATGGAATAAACAATCTCACCGATCTTGTCATTTGGTGCTACCGGCGCTTTCACTTCCTCAAACAGAATTACTTCCTTCTTAATGTCTGCCGGATTCTTGCCCTTCGAGCAAAGGTACGAGAACTCTCCTCCCGGTTTACCCTGTACGGTATCTGCAACTCCCTTCAATACCCGGACGGGTTCCACAGTAAGCTCCTGATGCTGATCTACAAATACACTGTAATTGGCAAAGCCATAATTTAAGAGCTTTGCGGCTTCCTGGAATCTGATCTTGGTATCCGGTGCAGCCATGATTACGGCAATCAGATCCATATTATTTCTTCTGGCTGTTGCTGAGAGACAGTATTTGGCCAGACTGGTAGAGCCGGTTTTTAATCCTGTGATGCCATTGTAGGATTTAATCAGTTTATTCGTATTCGTCAGTCCGAATTCAGTTCTTCCCTTTTTGGTCGTATGTACGAAGGTATCCATCCAGACGGTGGAGTAATTGCTGATCTCGGGGAATCTCGTAATTAATTCCCTGGACATCAGTGCGATATCATAAGCCGTTGTATAATGATTATCGACATCCAGGCCACAGCAATTCACAAAATTCGTATTGTTCATGCCCAGCTCCTTGGCCCGCTCATTCATTCTGGCTACAAATTCTTCTTCCGAGCCTGCGATATACTCCGCCATGGCAACAGATGCATCATTCGCACTGGCGATACTGATGCATTTGATCATGGTATCCACGTTCTGTGTTTCATAGGGTTCTAGAAATACCTGTGATCCTCCCATGGATGCAGCGTGCTCACTGACACTGACCTCATCCATCATCTTAATCTGGCCACTTTCCAAAGCCTCGAAAATCAGAAGCAATGTCATGATCTTCGTAACACTGGCCGGTTTCAACCTTTCATCCTTATCTTTCTCAAAAATCACAGTACCCGTGGAGCCTTCAATCAGGACAGCTGAAGGGGAGGAAAGATTAATCTGGGCATCCACTGTGGTCGCGGCCGGTATGGCATTATCCTTCGTATCCGGCTGCGTCTGCTTCAAATACCCCGCAGAGGTAATGCCGGTAAATGACATAAGAATTAAGGTACATATAATTAGAATTGCTCCTGCTTTTTTCATAAAACAGCTCCGAAAAAACTATTATTACTATTTTAATCCAGGCTGTCTGTTTTTAGAACAAACCCTACAAATATTTGTCTTATTTCATTTTACTATTACCGTACACTTGAAGGTCTTCCCCTTCGCCTTCACAGTAATCACCGTTTTTCCTTGTGATTTGGCCTTCACCTTACCCGTCCAGCTGACACCTGCTACCTCCGGATTACTGCTTTTATAGTCAGGGACACCTCCCCCTCCCTTAATTTTTAACCGATAGTTTTTTCCAATCTTCAGGGTCAGCTTCTCCTTATTGATATCAAGTACAAGCACCCTGCATTTTAATTCCTTCTTATGAACCCTTGCGATAATATAGCAATCCCCGGTCTGATAGGCAAATACCCTCCCATTAAAATTAACACCCGCTACCCGAAAATCCGTGGAGGAATACTTTACCCTCTCATTAATACCGATGACACGGAGCTTACATTCCTCTCCCTTTGCCAATACGATATCATTTTTATTCAAGTGGATAGAAAATAAAGGGCGGTATATTTTACGGAAATATACCGAGCTGTTTGTAATAATTAAATGCAGGATCAGAATTACTGCTATTCCGATGATAATAGCTTTAAAAAGTTTTCTGATGATATAGCTTAATTGATTTCCATATGGATCATACATACTCATCCCACACTCTGTTCTCATGCCTTACCGGGTATCCGAAGGACTCAGTAAGGTTTTTACTATGCTGTTACATCATATGTAACGGCATAGTGGATTCGAACCTAAAATAGTAATGATAAACGGCATATGGGTTCACTTTACACAAAATAAATAAGATGCACCCCTGAAGAATACATTAGGTGCATCCGTAAATACAGACCTTGTAAATACTACATCTGTAGTACTCCATCCTTAGTTACGATGGAATAAACATATTTATTCTTAACCGGCTTCTCCTTGCCGATAACATAAGACTCAAGAAATCTCTTTTTTGCTTCGGACAGCTTAGCCGTATCATTTGCATGCAGAACAGCCAGCACATCCCCCTTCGCAACCGGATCGCCCAGCTTCTTCTTAAGCTCTATGCCCACGGAAAGATCAATCGTGCTTTCTTTCGTCAGCCTTCCTCCTCCCAGGAGCAGAGAGGTCATGCCAACCTCATCCGTATGGATAAAGGTAATATACCCGTCTTCAGGAGCCAGAACCTTCTCTTCTATGCTAGCCCGTGTCAACAGCTCGGGATGGTATACCGACTCACTGTTACCTCCCTGGGCCTCCACAAATTCGGCGAATTTATTCAATGCACTCCTGCTATCTATCGTACCCTGAAGTGCTGTCCGTGCTTCCTCCACAGAGGCTGCAATCCCTGCACCCAGAAGCATATAGGAAGCTAAGGTCATGCTGACCTCCAGAAGATCCTTCGGACCGCTACCACTTAAGGTCTGAATGGCTTCCTTCACCTCCAGGGTGTTTCCGACCATATTACCAAGTGGCTGATTCATATCCGTAATCACCGCATAGGTGGTCCTTCCGGCGATGGTTCCGATCTGTACCATTTCCTTCGCCAGAGCGAGGGAGTCCTCATAGCTCTTCATGAATGCTCCGCTTCCTGTCTTAACATCGAGAACAATCACGTCCGAACCGGAGGCAAGCTTTTTACTCATGATGCTGCTGGCAATCAGCGAGATATTATCGACTGTTGCTGTAACATCACGAAGTGCATACAGCTTCTTATCCGCAGGTGCCAGATTGGCTGTCTGTCCTATAATAGCCATCTTAATCGTATTAACGTTATCGATGAAGCGCTCCGATGTAATCGAGGTTGAGAAGCCCGGGAAGCTTTCCAGCTTATCAATGGTTCCGCCGGTATGGCCCAGTCCTCTTCCGGACATCTTTGCCACGGGGATTCCCAGTGCTGCCACCATCGGTCCTAAAACCAATGAGGTCTTATCTCCCACACCTCCGGTACTGTGTTTATCTACCTTTACTCCATGAATGGCGGACAGATCCAGCATATCTCCGCTGTTAGCCATGGAAATCGTCAATGCAGCGGTTTCTTCTTGGTTCATACCGTTTAGGCAAATCGCCATCAGAAGGGCTGACATCTGATAATCAGGTATGGTTCCCTCCGTATAACCCTTTATGATATAATCAATCTCCTCCTTATTTAATGTTTCCTTCTTCTTTTTCTTCTGAATCAAATCGTACATCTGCATATCATTCTCACTCCGTTTGTTATTATTCTTGCAATTTGCAGCATAATTATATTAAGTCCATCAATCATAATGTATCCGGGATTTCTATATTATAACATAGGTTTTAAAAATTGGCTAATTCTTCTGTAACGATTCGGATTTGTTCAGGTTGGAATGAGAATGTTACAGATCAATTCTATTATTTAAGGAGAGAGCTATTTTTCCCATATATTATATAGGTTCAGGTTGACGAACCAGTGAAAACATAATAAAATAAATCAACTATAAGAAAGACGAGGGTGATAAACGCTATGAGCTTCAAATTCATTAAGGAAGTAATCTCTCCGGAGGAATTGGTGAAGGCTTATCCGATGCCAGCCAGAGATGTCCTCCGTAAAAAGGAACGTGATAAACAGATCAAGGATATAATAACAGGGGACTCGAATAAATTTCTTGTCATCATCGGTCCCTGTTCTGCTGATAATGAAGATGCTGTCTGCGATTATATCTCCCGTCTCGCAAAGGTCCAGGAGTAGGTCGATGATAAGCTGATCCTGATTCCGAGAATTTATACGAACAAGCCCCGTACCACAGGGGAAGGCTATAAGGGTATGGTGCACCAGCCTGACCCCGAGAAGGAACCGGATCTGCAGGAGGGGCTGATTGCCATGAGAAAGATGCATCTTCGTGCGATTTCGGAAAGCGGTCTGACTGCAGCAGATGAGATGCTTTATCCTGAGAACTGGCCCTATGTGGAGGACATCCTCTCCTATGTAGCTGTCGGAGCCCGTTCTGTGGAGGATCAGCAGCACAGGCTGACAATCAGCGGCATGGATGTTCCTGCCGGTATGAAGAACCCTACCAGCGGCGACTATTCTGTTATGCTGAATTCGGTCGTAGCTGCCCAGGCGAGCCACACCTTCCTATACCGCACCTGGGAAGTGGTTACCTCCGGTAATCCTCTCGCTCATACAATTCTTCGGGGTGCTGTGAATAAGCATGGCCAGTCCATTCCGAATTACCACTATGAGGACCTGATCCGCCTTGTAAATATGTATAACGAACGGGATCTCCTAAATCCCTCCTGTATCATAGATGCGAACCATGCCAATTCCAATAAGCTATATGCGGAGCAACCCAGAATCGTCAAGGAAGTGCTCCACAGCCGCAGAGTTTCCCCGGAGATCTCTAAGCTTGTTAAGGGCGTGATGATCGAAAGCTATATCGAAGGCGGCACCCAGAAGGTAACAGAGCACACCTACGGCAAATCCATTACCGATCCCTGCCTTGGCTGGGCAGATTCCGAGAATCTGATCTATACGATCGCGGAAGGATTATAATTCAAATAAACAATGGCATAAGAAAGGTGACAGCCTCCATAATCCTTATGGTTCTGTCACCTTTTTTGATAATTCCTAAAATGTCTTTGAAGCTGACTATTCATATATCATTATTCATCTAAGATGAATCTCTTATTTTCTAATGATTCTACGCCCTCGGATGAGTATTCATATAGACATCCCTGCTGTTCTTATAGCTGCGGGACAAATAAAGCTGGGTCGTGCTGATATCCGCATGGCCTAAGAATTCCTGAACGCTTAAGAGATCTGCTCCGTTCTCAAGCAGATGAGCTGCAAAGGAATGTCTGATAATATTCGGGTTAATCTCTTTAATTCCCACCTCATTCGCATATGCCTTTAAGATCTTCCAGAAGCCCTGTCTGGTCAGCTGCTCTCCGGAGGAATTCAGGAACAGAATCTCTGTTTCACCCTTAACGAAGGCGGAATCCCTGATCTTACTATATTCCTGAAGCGCAGACTTTGCCGTCTTGCCGAAAGGCACTGTCCTCTCCCGCTTTTCACCGCAGGCCAGATATCTGCCTCCCAGATTAATGTCACTCACCTTTAAAGAGATCAGCTCGGACACCTTCATCCCGGTGGCATATAAGAGCTCCAGCATAGCCCGGTCTCTGATCCCCTTATTCGTATTCGCATCGGGCTGCTTTAGCAGACGGTCAATCAGTTCCGGCGGAATGATCTGAGGAGCTATCTTGATCACCTTTGGAGGCCGGATCCGTTCCGACGGATCCCCGCTGATCTTGCCGTTCTTTAGCAGGAATAACAGAAATGCTTTGATTGAGGCAATATTCCTGGAAACGGAGGCAGGAGTCATCCCCTCCTTCTCTAGGGACAGGATGTATGAATTCAAGCTGGTTTCACTGATTTTCTGGACTGCTTCGATGCCCTGCTTATCCAGATAAGCTGCAAGCTTTTTCAAATCATTCTGATAGGCTCCTACGGTATTTGCAGAAGAATGTTTGACCTCATGAAGATATGTAACAAAATCGTTGATGTACTGATTCATTTCCTACCTCCTCATTTGCCAATGGATGATTTCACCTATAACAATTATGGAGCAAGCTTTAAGTAAATAAATTCAGTGTTTTCTTTAGCAGATAGGATCCGACATAGGCTTCCAAAAAGGTTGCCAGCAGCAGTAAAGCTGCCATCACCAGCAGAAACAGGATATTCTGCCTGAACTGATGCACTATGGTTCCCATATAGTTCCTCTTATCATAATAGATCGTCCTGCACAGTCCATAGCCTTTGTAGAGGCAAAGCAGTGCAATCGGCAGGTACAGCAGCCCATGAGGGAATGGATAGACCAGGATCAGTAATAATCCCTTAAACCCATACTGCATCGCTACCGCTGAGATAAAAAATCCGGAAGTAAATCCGAAGGCAATTAATTTAAAGACCATATACGGAATCCCGAGAATGGTGATGGAAAGCAGCCAGAAGACAGCAAACTCCTTGAAATTCTGTCCTAAGACATAGAGGAACAGGCCCCCATAATCAATACTGCTTCTTGCGATCTCCGTAAATATAATGCTCTGGTATTCCGTCATTTTCTTGTCATAGCTGTCATGGAATATATTCGCTGCCAAGATCCCGAAGAACAATCCCAGGATTAATAAGATGACAGCCATCTGGAACATATTGAGTCGTCGTATTTGTGATTTTAACTGTTTCATTTCCTTTCATCCTGTCAGATATCCTCTTTAGAAGATATGACGGAATCATGAAAATAGAACAAGCTGATCTAAAGTCTCACCGCATCAGATTTCATTTAAGTTTTTCTTACAAACCAAGTTTTGTTTTATAAGCCAACAACGCTGCGATGGTTTTCGCATCCTTTATTTTGCCTTCCAGGATCATGGTAATCAATTCCTCCAGAGAATGCTTCTCTACCGAAACAAATTCATCCGGATCCAGGTTCTGTTTGCTGGGCTGAATCCCTGTGGTATAAAAGATACAGATCTTCTCATTGCTGAAGGCAACTGTCGTATATACATCAATCAGATGATGAACCTCTCCTGCCCGGTATCCGGTCTCTTCTTCACATTCCCGGATTGCACAGGTCCGATTATCCTCACCGGCATTGAGGCCTCCGGCCGGGATTTCCAGTGTATCACTGTCGACAGCATTCCGGTATTGCCTTACCATAAGGATCTTACCGTCCTGATCCACTGGGATCATCGCTGAGGCACCTTTGTGATCGATGAAATCAAAGGTTGTTACCCTCTCACCGTTAATTTCAATCGTATCCTTGTAGAAATCTATGATATTTCCCTTCAGGGCTAATTCTCTGTTTAAACGTTTGTATTGGTCCATCGTTCCTCCGTTTATCTGTTTTCAGGTTTCCTGTAACTGATGCTTACAGCCCCGGTTATTTCTTGCTTAAGCTGACTGCCTTCTCATAGCAGGCGTCCGTTGCCTTAAGGACCGCATTTCGGAAACCATACTCCTCCAGAGCACTGACTGCCGCAATTGTGGTTCCTCCGGGAGAACATACATTATCCTTAAGCTTTCCGGGATGCTCCCCGGTCTCAAGTACCATGGCCGCTGCTCCCAGAACCGTCTGAGCTGCCAGAAGGTATGCTTTATCTCTTGGGATACCGTATTTCACAACACTGTCTGCCAGTGCTTCAATAAACAGATAGACATAGGCAGGTGAGCTGCCGTTCGCACATACCACTGCATTCATCAGGGCTTCGTCAAAAACCTCATACTTACCATAGGAGCCGAAGAAACGGTAAAGGACTTCTTTCTCTTCTTCGGAATATACTGACTTTGAAAAGCAGATTCCGGTCATCCCCTGATTAACCAGAGCCGGAGTATTCGGCATAGCTCTGACGATCCTTATATTCTCATTTAGTTCTTTCCGGATCGTATCGATCATAATGCCGGCTGCGATTGAAATCAGGATTTGATCTTCTCTCAGATGCTCCTTAATCTCCCTTAATACCTCAGGGAAAAACTGAGGTTTTACCGCCAATAGCAGGTATTTGCAATTCTTCACTACAGTACTGTTATTCTGACAGGCCGTAACGCCGGTCTCCTTCTCTACCTCCAGCCTTTTACCAGCAGAAGGCTCCGAATAGATGACCTCACTGCTTCCAAAGGTCCTGATCGCGGCCTTAAGCAGGGGATATCCCA
>JAEZJW010000179.1 GCA_023415595.1 Bacillota bacterium | reverse complement strand
TTGCCATGATAATTTCCCTCCTAATTTATCTCAACCTTATTGTTAAAAGCAACTAGTAAGTCGGACTGTTTTCCATCGATTACGACAGGGACTACATAGATGTCACCGGTAGATGCCAGTACCTTATCGGAATAGAACAACGGAGGAGTCATGTCGATATGTACATTTTCTAAGCTCAATTTGGAGGCGAATAAGCCGTTGGTGCAATTGATAAACTCACATACAGAGTCAAATGCATCCTCATCCAGCTGAGTGAATTCTTCCTTGGCAAACGGATTCGCTAAGGTTAACAGCTCCTTATCCTTACATGCGAAACCAACAAATATCATATGGTCCCCCACCATATTCTGATAAGCCAGGTTGCTAAAGGAATATTCCGAAGTCTTATAAGCCTTCATAAGCATAATATCATTATTAATAAAACGGATAATGTTGCGGATGGCAAGGCTGATACATTCAGAGACCAAAGGTTCCTCCGCATTTACGAACACAGGAATAATCCGATCGATATCTCCGGATTTAAGTGCATCGAGGTCTGAATCCGATAAATCCTTATCTTTCTTATAGCTTTCCAGAGACTCTTCAATCTCATCCATCGTCATTAGGTTTTTATCAGATAGAACCTGTATGAATTTCAGATAGGGATTACCCTGAAGATTAAGAAGATAATTCACTTCCTCCGTTAAAAGGTATCCTTTTTCGATTGCAATATCACCAAAGCGCCGGTCCATCTGTTTCTGGAGCTCATTCACATCATCCGCCTGTTTTGTGGTAAGTAATTTCTCGGCAACAGCAATCAATCCTAATTTTGCGCGGGAGCTTTTCTGCTGTTCTAATACGATTTCCAATTGAGATTGAGAAATTTTATTCTTTTCCACTAAGTAATGCCCAAAATACTGTCCGAACATGCTATTTCTCCTTTCGTAATCCGATTCATCTTATAACATTCTTATAGCAGGCAGGTTATCACATTGACCGCTCTATTGTATGTTTTATGCATGCTCCATAAACATTTACATAATAATTTCACCCTAGAATGTTCATATACTATATAATATACAACAAATCCTTTAAAAAATATAGTCTTTATTTTAAATTATTACAATTTTTTTGGTTTTTTTATGTATAAATTTTCACCTGTAACAGAAATCATAAGAAGAAGCGGGGAGCATAAGAAAATTTGGATGACATTTATGCCCATGTATGGTAAAGTAGTGCTTAAAGCCAAGTGTGAATGATAAAAAGCATAATTTACACCGTTAAGACAGAATGGAGATTATTATGAAGAAGATAATTGAAACAATTTCTGATGAATTAATGCGGGCCTTTGAACAGAAGGGCTACGAATCAAAATATGGCCAGGTTACCTTATCCAACAGACCTGATTTATGTCAATATCAATGTAATGGTGCCTTGGCTGCCGCAAAGCAGTACAAGCTGGCGCCGATTAAAATAGCGCAGGAAATCGTAGAACAGCTGGCCGGGAGTAGCATGTTCAAGGAAGTCACAGCAATCCTCCCCGGCTTTATTAATATTAACTTAAGCGACGAACTGCTGGCAGGTTATATGAATGATATGATTACTTCAGATAGCTTTGGCTGCGAGAAGGTAGCTCATCCGAAGACTGTAATTCTTGATTACGGCGGTGCCAATATTGCAAAACCCCTTCATGTCGGACATCTGCGTTCTGCGATCATCGGTGAGAGCGTTAGGAGAATTCACAGATTTATGGGAAATAAGGTCATCGGTGATGCACATCTGGGTGACTGGGGAACCCCCATGGGACTTATCATAGCGGAATTAAAGCGCAGGAAACCGGAGCTGGTATATTTCGATGACAGCTACACCGGAGAGTATCCATCAGAGGCTCCGTTTGGCATCTCTGAACTGGAAGAGTATTATCCCGCTGCAAGTAATTATTCCAAGGAGAATCCGGAATTCAGGGAGGAAGCGAAGCAGATCACAGTACAGCTTCAGAGCGGACACAGGGGATATGTTGCATTATGGAATCATATCCGTGCCGTATCCGTAACTGACTTAGTAAGAATCTATAAAAGTCTGAATGTGGACTTCGATCTTTGGAAATCCGAGAGTGATGCACAACCCTATATTCCTGATATGGTAAAGTATCTGAAGGATAATCACTATGCAGTGATCAGTGAAGGTGCCCTGGTGGTCGAGGTTAAGGAAGAAACCGATACGAGGGAAATACCGCCCTGCATGATCTTAAAATCAGATGGCGCTACCCTATATAATACAACAGACCTTGCTACCATCGTGGAGAGAATGAAGCTGTTTGATCCGGATCGGATCATTTACTTTACCGATAAGAGACAGGAGCTTTATTTTGAGACCGTGTTCCGTTGTGCCAAGAAGACAAAGCTCGTACATCAGGATACGGAGCTTAATTACATCGGCTTCGGCACGATGAACGGTAAGGACGGTAAGCCCTTCAAGACGAGGGAAGGCGGAGTCATGCGCCTGGAATACCTGATCAATAATGTCTATGATGAGGTATATAAGAAAATCATGGAGAACCGCAGCATGCCTGAGGATGAAGCTAAGAAGGTTGCAGCGATTGTCGGGATGGCAGCATTAAAATACGGGGATCTGTCCAACCAAGCCTCCAAGGACTATGTATTTGATATAGACCGTTTCACCTCCTTTGAGGGAGACACAGGCCCGTATATACTATATACAATCGTCAGAATCAAGTCCATTCTTGCGAAATACAGGGAACTGGGCAAAACCGCAGTGACCGGACCTGCAGTACGGCCGGCAGCAGGACCTTCAGAGACTGCTCTGATGTTGGAACTGGCTAAGTTCAGTGACATGATCAGTCAGGCGTATGAGGAGACAGCACCTCACAGAATCTGTCAGTATATCTATGATTTGGCCAATGCGTTCTCGAGCTTCTACCATGATACGAAGATCATTACCGAAGAGGATGAGCAGAAACAAGCCTCCTGGATCTCCTTAATCAGTCTGGTACTTGACGTACTGCAGACAGGAATCGACCTGCTTGGTATTGAAGCTCCCGATAGATTGTAATAGGTAACTGCATATACCGGTCAGTGGGTTTAGCTTAAGATCCGGCTGTCCGGTTAATTATGAGAATATGCGCCGAAGTCAGGCGAGTCAGGCAAGTCAGACGGCGTCCTGCGGCATGTGTCAGGTGAATGAGCAGGATGGTATTAACATAGGAGGAAAGTGAGGTGATAGGATGTTCATTAAACGAGTGACAGAGCTTAAACTGCTAAATAAACAATATGAGAATCCGGGTACAAGCCTGGTGATTTTATATGGTAGGAAGGGGATTGGGAAGACAACCCTTTTGAAGGAATTCATGTCGGAGAAACCGTCCTATTATTACTCCTGTGTGGACTGTGCGGAACAAATGCAGCTGAATAGGATGTACAGCCAGTGGTTAGCAGCCGGAATGCCTGCCGGTACCTATATCAATTATATCGGTCTTTTGTCTGCTCTTGCGGAACATAGCCATAAAACAGTAATTATACTGGATGAATTCCATCTGCTTCTGAAGGAAGGGTCCGGCTTACTGGAGGCTTTGGGAAGGTTGGACGAGCTTCCGGGGTCTGTTATGCTCATCCTGTGTTCCTCCTCCATCAGATTCGTCGAGAATGATATGTTGGGATGGATGGGAGCAGCTGCCTCTCATATTAACTCCTATTTAAAATTAAAGGAATTTACCTTCGTAGATTTTGTCAATCGTTTTCCGAAGTCCACAGTTGAGACCTGCATCCACGTAAACGGTATTCTGGGAGGAGTTCCGGATTATCTGGAGGAATGGAAGGAAAGCAGGACATTAAAAGAGAATATAATTGCTGCTGTACTCGATAAAAACAGCAGACTTTATGAAGCACCCTTACACTATCTGAAGCTGGAGCTCAGGGAACCGGCTGTATACAGTACTCTGCTGGCATCTCTGGCAAACGGGAACAGGAAGTTGAATGACCTGCATATCAGTACCGGTTATTCGAGGGCGAAGATTCTGGTATACTTAAAGCTCCTCACGGGTATGGATATCGTAGAGAAGCTGGTACCCCTCGAAGAGGAAGGCAGAGAGAATGCCATGAAGGGGTTATATCGGATTAAGGATCATTTCCTGCATTTCTGGTATCGCTTTGTGTTTCCATACCTCTCCGAGCTTGAGCTGGGGTATAAGGAACTGGTATATGATACATTTATAAGTACCGATCTGGATGAATATATGGAAGAATACTTCTCCGATGTGTGCATGGAGTATCTGAAGCTGATGAATCAGCATGACAGGCTGAAGGTGAAGTACCAGTGGTGGGACCGTTGGTATGGGAAGAACGGAACCATAGATGTAATAGCCAAGGGCAGCAAGGAAAATACGCTTGTCGGAAAATGCATCTGGCGGAACAGGCCGGCCGCAATAGACGATTATGCGATCTTAAGTACCCTTTCCAGGGAGGCAGGACTGAAGCCGGAGCTGTATTATCTGTTCTCAAGAAATGGGTTCACCGGGGAGCTTACCGAACTGACGCGGGACCGGGAGGATCTGGTGCTGGTAGGACTTGAGGATCTGTAGGAACTCAGCTCACTCCTTGTTCTTCTGAGTTCACATAATATGGAGGTAATGTGAAGAAAAGCGTCTTCACAGGGAAGAACTGCGGAGTATCGCGTGGCGAGCTCACTCCTTGTTCTTCCTGGGTTATGACAAGATGTGGAGGTAATGTGAAGAAATAGCGTCTTCACATAGGAAGAACTGCGGAGTTTCGCAAGACGAGGCTCACTCCTGGTTCTTCTGGGTTGATGAGCTGCCGTTTCGGCAGCATGGAGGACTATAAAGTGTATCGTTTGATTTCTAAATTAGTGGTTTATAAGAATCTTGGTAAGGACTGTCTGCTCTCGGAGCTGGCTGAACTGATCAAGGAGTATGACAGCTCTCCAAAGGAGGGACAGGCAGCAGTGATTGCCAGGGAGGAGATTACCTCCCGGATCTATTCGCTGATCAACCGTCTTCTGGAGCTGGCTACGGTATATGGTTTTGATACGAATCTATGGCATAATTATCTTGCGTATCTCTTGGCCACCTGTGAGAATCCCTTCAGCATCACCTGTGAGAAGGTAGGTGCGAAGGAGGGTACTGTTAACCGGTTTGCTAAGAGTGACTTTAGGATCTTTAAGGCACTGTTTGATTATGATTTCGGTCCTCTGGAGAAGGAACTGGATATTAACTGTTTCTCGATTATCTCTGATTATAAGGCGATCCAGAAGAACAGCAGCAGATACCATAAGAATGTAAGTGAGAAGGTTCAGCTCTTAAGCCGACAGATGGAAGCCACACAGGATGAGGAGGAGATCTTTCGGATCGTTACCGGTTTTTATAAGGAATACGGAGTCGGTAAATTCGGGCTGAATAAGGCTTTCCGAATCAGGAAAGAACAGGGGCAGGTAGATATCTTTCCGATTACGAATACGCAGGAGGTTCTGCTGTCCGACCTGGTAGGCTATGAGCTGCAAAAGCGAAAGCTGGTTGATAATACGGAAGCCTTTGTTCAAGGCAGGAAGTCCAATAATGTGCTGCTTTTCGGTGATAGTGGGACCGGCAAATCCACCTCTGTGAAGGCCATCCTGAATGAATATTACCCGCAGGGCTTACGGATGATTGAAATCTATAAGCATCAGTTCGAGGATCTGTCCGCCGTCATCTCCCAGATCAAGAACAGGAATTATAAGTTCATTATCTATATGGATGATCTGTCCTTTGAGGAGTTTGAGATAGAATATAAATATCTGAAGGCTGTCATAGAGGGCGGGCTGGAGACGAAGCCAGATAATGTCCTGATCTATGCTACCTCAAACCGCAGACATTTAATCCGTGAGACCTGGGAGGACCGTTCCGACATGGAGAAGGATGGAGACCTTCACCGTTCCGATACGATGCAGGAGAAGCTGTCCCTCGTCGCAAGGTTCGGCATAACAATTAATTTCTCGGCTCCGAATAAGAACGAATACCTCCGGATAGTGAAGAATCTCGCCGGACGTCAGGGGATTATATCACTGACGGAAGAAGAACTATTTGCAGAGGCAAACAAATGGGAATTATACCATGGAGGAATGTCAGGACGTACGGCCCAACAGTTTATAAATTATCTTGCAGGCAGGACAGAACCCTAGACAAGCAAAAAACAAAATCAAATTGAGCCTCACCTCCACATTAGTGCTGTGAGGCAGGCATAATGAGGATAGTGTAAATACAAAGGGAATTGATGCAATTCACTTTGCAAATATTGTGCTGACGCCTAAATGCGCGGGTATCGGCAACATGGAGGGATTATATGGATAAATACAGAATACTGGTTAAAGGAATTGTCAAGTTTGAGGATAAGTATCTGATCGTCAGACGTTGGTATGATGACAGGGTTTCGGAGCCCTTCCAATGGAATTTTGTCGATGGGTACATCGAGTTTAAGGAGGCACCGGACAAGGCTGTCCTAAGACATGTCTTCGAGCAGACAGGGATATCGGTTACAATCGACCGGCTGTTATATACCTGGTCCTTTCTGACAGGGGATGTATTCAACATTGGGATCACCTATTTATGCCTGGCGACTCTGGATACAGCGTTATTATCGGAGGAGCTGGTAGATTACCAATGGATTAAGAGAGAGGAATTCAATACCTATATTGACAGTAAGGTATTGGAGGATATTGAACGGTCTGAGTGGATGTAGCACATAAGGCATGTATACGGAGGCTGCTTACTCAGTGGTAAGGTGAACTCGAATCAATAGTGGAGGCATGACAGTCAGAGATGAGAACATTGATCAAGAATGGATATGTAATAGACCCTGCAGCGGAACGGGAAGGATATTATGATGTGCTGTTGGAGGGAGAACGGATTCAAAGAATAGAACAGGACATACATTTGGAGGACACGGAGAGTGTCCTTCTGCTTGATGCGGCAGGATGCTTTGTTATGCCCGGCTTCATCGACCTGCATGTTCATCTGAGGGAACCGGGATATGAATATAAGGAAACCATCCGAACCGGATCCATGGCAGCAGCAGCTGGTGGCTTTACCACCATATGCCCCATGCCTAATACGAAGCCTGTTACGGACTCAGCGGAGATGGTGGATCTGGTCCTTCAGAAAGCCACACAGGAGGGTGTCGTCAATATCCTTCCCATAGGAGCGATTACATTGGGACAGGAGGGAAGAGAGCTTACCGATATTAAGTCCCTTGCTGCAGCAGGAGCTGCTGCCTTAAGTGAGGACGGTAAATCGGTGATGGATACAGCACTCTATGAGAAAGCCCTGCGTCAGGCAGCAGCTGCAGGAATCCCTGTATTCGCCCACTGTGAGGATAAAAGCCTCGTAGGAGGGGGAGTCATGAATGCAGGGAAGAAAGCAGAGGAGCTTGGGCTTGAAGGAATCAGTAATGCAGTCGAGGATATCATTGCAGCGAGGGATATCTTACTGGCTAAGGAGACAGGGGCAAGACTTCATCTGTGCCACTGCTCCACGAAGGACAGTGTGAAGATGATCAAAGCGGCGAAGTCAGAAGGACTCCCGGTGAGCGGCGAGGTATGCCCGCATCACTTTACTCTATCGGACGAGGATATTCCCGGAGATGATTCTGATTATAAGATGAACCCTCCTCTCAGATCCAGGGAGGATGTTGTGGCACTGAAGGAAGCACTTCGGGACGGAACACTGGAGGTGATCGCAACCGACCATGCCCCTCATTCTAAGGAGGAGAAAGAACGGTCCTTTCGGGAAGCCCCTTTTGGAATCGTGGGTCTTGAAACTGCCTTTGCACTGACGGTTACGGAGCTTCTTCATCCGGGGTACCTTACAGCGAGACAGCTGGTTGAGAAGCTAAGCGCGAATCCGGCAAGAATATTAGGAATTGACAGGGGAAGCCTAAAGCTTGGAAGTATTGCGGATATCGTAATAGCGGACCCGGAGCAGGAGTATCTGATCGATAAGAACAGCTTCTTCAGTAAGGGAAAGAATACCCCCTTCCATGGAAGGAAGGTAAAGGGGAAGATCAAGTTTACCCTTGTTTCAGGAAGACTGGTTTATGATGGGGATAAGCATACGATACTGTGCTTGAATGAAGAAGTCTAGGTGATAGATTTCAGTGAATCATTAGTCGGAAGAATTGAAAATGAATTATTAGGACATAAGTATGATTGCATTCGACTATGATATCAAGGATTATGTAAGGAAGGCAATCGGGCAGCAAGCTCAGGCAGCAGCCTAAATCCTAGTAGAAGGAAATTATCCAAGTGGAGGAATGGAATGATTAACAGATTAATTGAGAAGATAAGTCAAACGCAGGCACCGGTCGTTGTGGGACTTGACCCTATGTTAAGCATGATACCGGAGCATATTCTTTCTAAAGCTTACAGTGAGAAAGGGGAAAACCTGGAGGGAGCCTCAGAAGCAATCTGGCAATTCAATAAGGGAATTATTGATGCCACCTATGATCTGATTCCTGCTGTAAAACCTCAGATTGCGATGTATGAGCAATTCGGAATTGAAGGCCTGAAGGTATTTGTAAAGACTGTTGAGTACAGCAAACAGAAGGGTCTGGTAGTCATCGGAGATGTGAAGCGCGGAGATATCGGATCGACCTCGGAGGCTTACGCTACCGGGCACCTGGGTAAGGTCACAATCGGTGGTCATGAATTCCGGGGCTTTGATGAAGACTTTATCACTGTTAACCCGTATCTGGGCTCTGACGGTATCCTCCCATTCATCGATGTCTGCAAGAGCGAGAATAAGGGCTTGTTCATACTGGTGAAAACCTCGAATCCTTCCAGCGGAGAGTTCCAGGACCAACTGGTTGGGGATAGACCGCTCTATGAGTTGGTTGGCAAGAAGGTGGCGGAATGGGGAGAGCTCCATATGGGAGACACCTACAGCCAGATCGGAGCAGTGGTAGGAGCAACCTACCCGGAGATGGGTAAGATACTCCGTAAGCTGATGCCGAAGACTTACATTCTGGTTCCGGGGTATGGAGCACAGGGGGGTAAGGCGGAAGACCTGAAGCATTATTTTAACAAGGACGGTTTGGGTGCCATCGTGAATTCCTCCAGAGGAATCATTGCGGCTTATAAGCAGAAGGGCTATGAGAAGTTCTCAGGTCCCGCATATGCAGATGCTTCGCGGCAGGCAGTCCTGGATATGAGAGAAGATTTAAAGAAAGCATGGGTCACCATATAAAAGCAAAGGATGCTTTTGAAGCTGTACAGGATCAGTGATACCTGCTGCTTCAAAAAGCATCCTTTTATAATACATGATTCTCAAAATGTCTGCGAAGCTGACATTTTTGAATACATGATTAATGAATGACTGCCAGGCTGGCATTCATTAATCATTTTGCTGTCTGAGCTATATTGGGTCGGTTATTTTAAGCTTAGGAGACTGGATCAGACCTTCTCGGGTTCCGGATATTCCACACCGAAGGTATCAACTGTTACGGTCTTCATAATCTGAGGATCCATAGGAGCATCGGAATAATCCGTCTTGGTCTCGGCAATTTTGTTAACAACGCTCTGACCTTCGATAACCTTACCAAAGGCTGCATAGGAACCGTCCAGATGAGGGGAATCCTTATGCATGATAAAGAACTGGGAGCCAGCTGAATCCGGGCGCTGGGACCTTGCCATGGAGATTACTCCAGCTGAGTGCTTCAGATTATTATTGAAATGGTTATAGGAGAATTCTCCCTTGATGGAATAACCGGGGCCTCCCATACCGGTACCCTCCGGATCGCCTCCCTGAATCATAAAACCACGGATTACCCTGTGGAATTTCAAACCATTGTAAAAGCCCTTGTTTACGAGGGATACAAAATTATTCACGGTGTTTGGTGCAATATCGGGATATAATTCAAGTTGGATCTTATCACCGCTCTGCATTTCAATCGTTACGATAGGATTCTTCTTTTCCATATGCATTTCCTTTCAGTATATTTAGTTGCAGAAAGCCTTAATATGGCTTTTGGTGGTAAATATAACATAATGGGTTGGTTAAGTCAAGCTCAGCTTCTCAGAGTTCCTATTCAGCCTTCCATGTTACCTACTGGACCAGGGAGGAAATGTTCCCATGGATGAGACGCTCCCGCTTAGTTGAATTACGTAGCGGTACATAAGGTTCTATAATACAGAACCTAAGTACCGACGAATTCAAATACTCACCATGTGAATCATTTCTCCCCGGTCCTGGACCATAAACTCATTTAAGGCTGAATAGTTACTCTGCGGATATCCTCCAGGATGAAGCCGCTAGTCGGACGGGTGGGTATTCTACGGAGGCTGTAACTCAGATTCTGGAGAGGAACCCGATAAACCAACCTGCCTGCCAGGAATTCCATACTGGTCTTTAACAGCTCCACGACAATCCATTCCCCGGGGCAACGATGTCCGGTATCATAATCACCCCCGCCCTGTGGGATGAATTCAAAGGGACTTCTGTCTCGGTACAGAAAATGTTCCGGCCAGAATCGGTAAGGCTTCTGCCAGATCCGGGGATCATGGTTTGTGCCGTAGACATCCAGAAATACCAAGGTTCCTTTCTTATAACGGATATTATTGTAGATAAAATCATTCCGTACCTTCGCACCAAGAAAGGGGGCGAAGGGATAAAACCTCCGAACCTCCTGTGCAAACATATGAGAGTAGTTTCCTTCCTTCTCCTGCAGCTTTATATTGCAATCGGGATGCAGATGCAATGCCAGTGCACCGAAGGTAATGTAGGTTGCGATTGCAGTAATCGGCCTGATGACATTAATCAGTTCGATACCCGCAACTCTGGCATTCAGGAGCTTTCCTTTCTCATCCCTGTGAAAGGTAATCCGATGGAGTACGGATCCGATCGGTACCGTGATTTGACCGTTCCGCACCTGCTTCACGATCTCCTCCATCCAGCGCTCTGATCTGCTTCTGGCGATACGGCCCTTCCAATGTCTTGGACCAACCGCACCAAAGGCATCGATCATATCGGACATTTCCCTCGCACGTATCCTTACCTCTCCTGCTGCACAGGGGATACGGGCCCATCTGCAGGCTGCCCGGAATAGAATAACAGTTGCCTCATCGAACAGTACGATACGGTCCCTGTCCATAAAGCGTTTACCGGCCACCTCCCATTCTTTTTTTGTGAGCTCTACAAGGCGGTCTATCGCGTTAGGCGTCATCAGGGACATGAAGAGACTCTTACGATGGAGATGTTCCCTTCCATCCAGAGTCTGAATTGCCTTCTTACCGAACAGGGATTTCTGTATCCTGCCGGGCAAAGCCCCCTTTCTGGTAAAGATCCTGTTATTATAAAACAGCTCGGCAGAATCCTCCCCACTCATGCAGATAACCTTTTTTCCCATGAGCCTGGTTTGAAACAGATCGGATCCATGTTTACGGATTCGGCTCGGCATATACAGATAACCCTCCGTCAGAAGCTTGAGGGTCTGATCCAGACATTTTTCTTTTGGAATACGATTGTACTTCATAAGCATGATCTCCCGGATTAATATGATGATACTATTATTGACAAAGCAGAGAAAAATATCATGTAATCTGCTTCGTGCCTCATTTCTTTACAGGGATATGCCCATGCTTCGATCTTTTCTCTGAATGAACTTGTATTTTATGGAATTGATGTATATAATGGATAGAAAGATGTGGAAAAAATACATGCTGAATAGTGCAGGGATCCCCGCCAGGATGATTAGCATACAGTAAGGCGGGTCAGTATAATCGGAAGAAAGGGAGACTTGAAGCACATGAGTAGTGTATACACTTTTGGAGTTAAGACAGATCAGCACACTGCAATGATAGATATTACGCGGCAGATCCAGGAGATAGTTAGTGAGAGCAGGGTAAGGCAGGGCATATGCATGGTATTTGTACCGCATACCACGGCAGCCCTGACAATTAATGAGAATGCAGATCCCGATGTAATACGGGATTTTATGATGGAAATCAATAAAATCGTTCCTATATCCGACGGATATCACCATATGGAGGGCAACTCGGCTGCTCACATCAAAGCAAGTATGATGGGCTTCTCTGAAATGATAATGATTGAAGACGGAAGACTTCTCCTCGGAACCTGGCAGGGGATTTATTTTATGGAATTTGATGGTCCGAGAATAAGGAAAGTTAAAGTGAAGATCATCGACGGATGACCCGATGCATACTACTTCAACAGGGCAGATATGTAAGCAGGTAAAAAAAGAATATTATACCTTGTGATTAGAAATGTTTTAGGATATAATCAGAACAACGCAAACGAGAGTATATGGGTATCAGAGTATAAGGGTATAAGGGTAAAATGGTAGAGGAGAATTACTCAATGACAGTACCAAGTAAGAAGAAAGCTGTAATAACGGAACAAACGCAGCTGGCAGATGGGATCTTCAGTATGTGGCTTTTGTCAGAGGAGATTACTGCAGAGGCTCAGCCGGGACAGTTCGTATCGCTTTATTGCAGGGATGGAAGCAAACTTTTGCCAAGACCGATCAGTATCTGCGAGATAGACCGCAGCCTGGGTAAGCTTCGGCTGGTCTACCGTGTCACAGGGAAGGGGACCGAAGAATTCTCACTGCTTAAACCAGGGGAATTGATTGAGGTCATGGGGCCGCTCGGAAACGGCTTTAAGCCGGAAGGAGAGAAGGCTCTGCTGATTGGTGGAGGAATAGGAATACCTCCGATGCTGGAGCTGGCAAAGCAGCTTAACTGCAGCAGGGAGATGGTCCTTGGATATCGGGATGTTACTTTTTTAGATAAAGAGTTTGAAGCCTATGGCAATGTCTATCTGTCCACGGAGGATGGCAGTGCAGGAACGAAGGGAAATGTACTGGATGCCATCCGGGCGCATAAGCTCTCGGCAGATATCATCTATGCCTGCGGACCGACGCCGATGCTTCGGGGGATTAAGGAATATGCCGAAGAGCATGGGATCAAAGCCCAGCTTTCCCTGGAGGAAAGAATGGCCTGCGGTATCGGGGCATGCCTGGCCTGTGTCTGTAAAACAAAGGATACGGATCATCACAGCAATGTCAAAAATAGAAGAATCTGCAAGGAAGGACCTGTATTCTGGTCGGATGAGGTGGAGCTATGAATACAACGGTAACGCTTGCAGGTATAACCTTTCGGAATCCTGTTACGACAGCTTCCGGCACCTTCGGATCAGGAATAGAATACAGTGAATATGTGGACTTATCCAGACTGGGAGCAGTAACTACCAAGGGAGTATCCACTGTTCCCTGGGAAGGGAATCCTACTCCCAGAGTGGCAGAAACCTACGGAGGAATGCTGAATGCGATCGGGCTGCAGAATCCGGGAGTGGATATATTCCTCCGCAGGGATATCCCTTTCTTAAGACAGTTTGATACGAAGATAATTGTAAATGTAATTGGAAAAACCATAGAGGATTATTGTGAGGTAGTGGAACGACTGGCGGACGCGGATGTGGATCTTCTTGAGATCAATATCTCCTGCCCCAATGTTAAGGAAGGCGGGATTGCCTTCGGACAGGATGCCTCCAGAGTGGAGCATATTACGACGGAGCTGAAGGCCAGAGCAAAACAGCCGATTATCATGAAGCTCAGCCCGAATGTGACCGACATCGCTGAGATGGCAAGAGCTGCGGAAGCAGGAGGAGCAGACGCGATCTCCTTAATCAATACACTGACCGGTATGAAGATCGATATTCATAAGAGGAAATTCCTGTTGGCAAACAGGACGGGCGGATTATCCGGCCCTGCGATCAAACCGATTGCAGTACGCATGGTTTATCAGGCTGCAAAAGCAGTGAAGCTTCCGATAATCGGAATGGGTGGTATCATGAATGCCGAGGATGCGTTGGAGTTTCTGATGGCAGGAGCTTCGATGGTAGCAGTCGGAACAGCTAATTTCATTAATCCCAGGGCTACCCTTGATGTGATTGATGGGATTGAAGCATTTATGGACGAACAAGGAATTAAAGATATTAAGGATATCATAGGTATTGTGTGAATAGTCCCGCAAAAGCGACTTAAGCAATTGTGCCTGCTCGGCACAAACAACAGGTATACACAGTATCGAGGAGGTTATGATGGAACAGTATAAGCAGGAATTTATTGAATTCATGGTGGACTGCGGCGTTCTGAAATTCGGTGATTTCACTACGAAGAGCGGCAGAAAAACCCCCTTCTTTGTGAATACGGGCTTCTACCGTACGGGTGCACAGCTTAAGAAGCTGGGTGGTTATTATGCCAAGGCCATTCATGATAAGTACGGAACGGAGTTCGATATTCTATTCGGGCCGGCTTACAAGGGGATACCCTTAAGTGTGGCGACAGCAATCGCAATCAGTGAGCTATATGGGAAGGAAATCAAGTATTGCTCTAACAGGAAAGAGGTCAAGGATCACGGTGATACAGGTATTCTGCTGGGTTCACCATTAACGGATGGGGATAAGGTTATCATCATCGAGGATGTTACAACAGCCGGAACCTCCATCGGAGAGACTATGCCGATTCTGAAGGCGCAGGGGCAGGTAGAGGTGCTGGGACTGGTAGTATCCGTTGACCGGATGGAGAGAGGACAAGGTTCCAAATCCGCGCTGTCTGAGATTGAAGAAAACTATGGGATTGCAACAACAGCAATTGTTACAATGCAGGAAGTTGTAGAGCATTTGCATAATAAACCATATCAGGGAAAAATTATTATAGACGATGCTTTAAAATCGGCAATTGATGCTTATTATCAGCAATATGGCGTACGTGGTTAGTTGAAAGGAGGGATTATCATGATGGAGAAAATCTATCATACGATGAAATCAGTTGGTGTGTGGAACCTTGTTTTAGGAATACTTCTGATTATTGCAGGGCTGTTTGCAGGTATTTTCATGATCTTAAACGGAGCAAAGCTACTGAAGAAGAAATCCGAATTATTATTTTAGTATAGCAGTCCTGTCCGAAGCAGAAAAAGGATTAGATCCGAATATTGGTGGGAATGATTTTGAGCAGTGGGACTTCAGGAGCCTTCTGCTCTTTTTTACGGATATAGGCGTAGATGTTATAATGCCTATTCATATGAAGCATATTTTTACTATGGTTTTGGGCTGCCCTTCGGCAGCATGGAGGTTATCATGAGAACACAGGATTTTAACTATGAATTACCGGAAGAATTGATTGCACAGGATCCGCTGACAGATCGGTCCGGCTCTAGGTTGATGGTGCTGAATAAGGTCACCGGAGAAATAGAGCATAGAATATTCAGGGAGGTCAAGAAGTTCCTGCAATCAGGGGACTGCCTTGTCATAAATGATACAAAGGTTATTCCTGCCAGACTGATCGGTGAGAAGCTGAAGGATGCGGGGAATGCCGGAGAGAATAGTCCGGGAGCCAAGATAGAGCTCCTGCTGTTAAAACGAAGGGAAAATGATATCTGGGAGACCTTGGTGAAGCCTGGAAAGAAGGCAAGGCCGGGTACCCGTGTCAGCTTCGGAAATGGGCTGCTGACCGGTGAGATTATGGATATTGCCTCGGAAGGGAATCGTCTGGTGAAGTTTTCTTATCGAGGGATTTTCGAAGAGATCCTGGATCAGCTGGGTGAGATGCCGCTCCCTCCTTATATTACCCACGAACTAAAGGACAAAAACAGATATCAGACAGTATATGCGAAGCAGGAGGGATCTGCAGCCGCTCCTACAGCAGGTTTACATTTTACAAAGGAGCTGCTGGAGGAGATTGAGGCGATGGGGGTCAGGATTGCCAGAGTTACACTGCATGTAGGACTGGGCACCTTCCGACCGGTAAAGGTGGAGGATGTGACGGAGCACCATATGCATTCGGAGTACTATCAGGTACTTTCAGAAGAGGCAGAGAAAATCAATCGTACAAAATCGGAGGGTGGAAGAATTATCTGTGTCGGAACCACCAGCTGTAGAACCATAGAGTCGGCTGCGGATGAGAAAGGCAGGGTTCAGCCGGGAAGCGGTGATACCTCGATCTTTATCTATCCTGGTTACCGTTTTAAGGTACTGGATGCTCTGATCACTAATTTTCACCTGCCGGAATCAACTCTGATGATGCTGGTTTCTGCACTGGCAGGAAGGGATCACATTATGGAGGCATACAGGGAAGCAGTGAAGGAGCGCTACCGCTTCTTCAGCTTCGGAGATGCGATGTTCATACAATAAATTCGGCAATAGCGGATTACTGCTTCTCCTTCCGAACAGAAAATGATATTGTGCATATTGTGCACCTGTATATTGTGCATATTCAACTAAAACAGCTCGTAGTTTTACCGAAAAATGGAAAAAATGCAGAATTTGTAATTGCTCTTGCTTTTGTTGGATAAATATGCTATAATTTCCCACATATTAATAATGATGAGGCGAAGAAGTCAAAACAAAAATTGTTTTGACTTCTCTTTCATTCATGATTCACATAATGTATGCGAAGCTGACATTTTTGAATATAGATGAGATATGAATATAAGTTAACTGGCGACGGGGTCAAGGCGAAATGTCTTGACCCTGCACTAATTATTAGGAAAACCGGCAATGGGGTCAAGGCGGAAAACGCTTTGGCCCTTTTCTGATTATTGGGCACTGACAAATGGGTCTGAGAGTAAACACTCTGACCCTTATTTTTATGATTTAATATTAATCAAAACAAATAGTTGGAATGGAGGTGCGATATGAAAAGGAACAAAGTAATTATCATGAATCTTCTTATGGCAGCTACGCTTGTAATTATGTTTTTAGGTTTATTCTTCATCGTATTCAGCGTACTCAATGAGATCACCATCAAGGTGATGAAGGCTGATATCCACGGCGCTATCATGGGAATGCTGGTATTCTACCTGGGGCTGAGATACTATCTCATGGTTCTTAAGCTAAAACCTGAGATTTATAAGAATTCAGCAAAATTCTCCTGGAGTAATTTCAAGCGGGAGAAAAAGAAAAAGATGTTATTTAAAATTATTAAATAAAGGGAGGCAAGTATTATGAAAAAATCAATGAGAATAATTGGTTTAGTGGCAGCGCTGGCAGTACTGGCCATCGTTTTGGCAGTGGCATTGTCACCAAACAAAGGAGGGGATCCGACAGGTGCTTCTTATGTAACAGCAACCGGCTCGGAAACTATCACAGATGTTGCAACAACTGCGAACAAGGCGATGTATGGTGCTAACTACACCTGGATCATGATTACAGGATTTATGGTATTCTTCTTCCAGTGTGGTTTCGCAATGGTAGAAACAGGCTTCTGCCGTGGCAAGAATGCAGCGCATACGATGACAATGAACTTTATGGTATTCCTGGTAGGTGCGATTGGATATTTCCTTACAGGCTTTGCATTCCAGTTTGGCGGATCCGGTGGAGCGGCCGGACTTGGAACCGGGGGAGCAGCACTGGATTCTATGGTAAGCATTCCCGGCTTGGGAGGAATTATCGGGTATAAGGGCTTCTTACTGTCCGGACTCGGAGTATATGATCCGGGAATTTATGCATTATTCTTCTTCCAGATGGTATTCATGGATACTACAGTAACGATACCGACCGGTGCAATCGCAGAAAGAGTAAAATACTCAGCTGTTGTTATTACTTCATTCTTTATCTCTATGTTTTTATACCCGCTGTTCGGCAACTGGGTATGGGGCGGCGGCTGGCTGGCAGCTCTTGGTAAGAATTTTGGTTTAGGTCACGGAGTGGTGGAATTCGCAGGCTCTGCCGTTGTCCACTCCATGGGCGGAATGCTTGCTTTGGCAGGAGCTATCGTAATCGGACCCAGAATAGGTAAGTTCAAGAAGGACGGTTCCAC
>JAEZJW010000138.1 GCA_023415595.1 Bacillota bacterium | reverse complement strand
ATCTCTCCCATGGTGGGCAGCACGGTGCGCTCCACCTGCGCTTCCGGCTCCCACAGGCGCGAGCGCATGAAGGCCTTCGCGCAATGCAGATAGGCCTCCCTCACCTCCACCCGCAGCACGGTACGCGGCGCCTTGCCGCCGACGGTGAAGAGGCGCGTCAGCTCCGCGTCGTCATGGATGAAGGCCCGCCCGTTCACCCGCAGGGTCTCGTCCACGCCGGGAATGAGGAAGAGCAGCCCCACCTGCCCCGTGGCGAGGATGTTGGTGAGGGAATCCAGCCGGTTGTTACCCGGCCGGTCGGGAATGAGCAGCTCCTGCTCGCGCGCGGCGACGAAGCCCGGCACATCGCCGCGTGGCGAGACATCGGCGGCGCCCGAGGCATCCGCCGTGGCGATGAGCACGAACGGGCTCAGCGAGATGAAGTGCCGGCAATGCCGGTCCAGCCGGTCGAGCTGCTTGGCGACGCTGCGCCCCGCCGCGGCGCCGTAGAGCTGGCGCAGGGTGGCTTCATCGGCAACGACCGCCATGGAACGCTCCTCCTTCAGGTTACCTCTTTGTCGCGCAATCGCTTGCCCTGACGCAAGCAATCAGGGCTTGAATACCAGCTGCACCCGGTCCGCCGCGAAGGAGGACCGGCCCCATTGCAGCGGCGCGCCGCCGGCTTCCACGTCGAGGCGCTCCAGCACCATCACGGCGCGGCCGGGTGCGAGGGAGAGGATCTCCATTTCGCGCGGGTTGGCGGGGCGGGCGGTGATGCGCGTCTCGCGGCGGCGGAAATCCTCGATGCCGAGCGTGGCCAGCGCCCGGGTGAGCGAGCCGGTGGCCGCATAGACGAGATCGAGGTCGCGGCAGCGCGCATGGGGAAACCACGCGGAGCCGCAGGAGATCGGCACGCCGTCCGCCTCGTGGGTGGTCTCGATGCGAAGCACCGGCGTGCCCACGGCCAGTTGCAGCTCGCGCGCCACGTCCGCATCCGCCGGCTCCACCGATGAGCCGAGGAAGCGGCCGAACGGCTCGCGCCCGCCCGCAGCCACGATCTCGGAGAAGCGGGTGCGCGGGCCGATGGGATAGCGCAGCGGCGGCTCCTTCACGAACGTGCCCCGCCCCGCCGTCGCCTCGATCAGCCCGGCCTCGGAGAGATGGGAGAGCGCGCGGCGCAGGGTGTGGCGATTGACGCCGAAGCGCTCGGCCAGCTCCGCCTCCACCGGCAGGCGCGCGCCCGGCGCGAGGGCGCCGGCGAGAATGTCCGCCTCGATCTTCTCGGCAATCTGCCGCCAGAGCGTGACGCCGCTGCCGCGCGCGACGGAGCCGGCCGGGGTTGGGCCCGCCTCGTCGTCCGTCATCGGGCTGTGACCATCGGCGGCCAGACTGCGCGGCGCACCAGACATTCCTGCCTCCCCTTCCGCCAAGGGTAATCGCCGAGGGCACGGCTACCGTCTTGCGCATTTGTATAGACTATTATACAAATCATGTCCAGCAAGGCCCCGCGGCAGCGCATGCCCGTATGCGCCAGGGGTGCAAGGACATCTGGAGGCCGCCCGTGAGGTCCGATCCGCCGCATACAGAACCGCAGATCGCCGCCGTCTCCGAGGCCGGAGCGGAGCAGGCCGCGCGGCAGACCATGATGGGCCTTTATGCCCGCGCCACCCGCGCCGAGCTTCAGGCCGCCGTGGAGCGCTTCCAGCCCCTGCCCCAGCTCAAGAAGCTGCGCCCGGCCGAGGCCGGGCTGATCATGGTGCAGGGCCGCACCGGGGGGGACGGGGCGGCCTTCAATCTGGGTGAGGCCACCGTCACCCGCGCCGCCGTGCAGCTTGCGGGTGGGGCCACCGGGGTCGCCTATCTGCTGGGTCGCGACCCGGCGAAGGCGGAAGCCGCCGCCATCCTCGACGCGCTGTGGCAGGACGCGGCGCTGCGCCTCGCCGTCACCGATGCCCTCACCCCCGTGCGCCGGCGTCTCGCGGTGGAAACGGCCGTGGCGGCGGCGGAGACAGAGGCGACCAAGGTCAACTTCTTCACCATGACGCGGGGAGAAGACTGATGGCCGCGCCTGCCCTCGCGACCCCGCTCGCCGCGGGATTCGCCGATCCGGTGCACGACGCCCAGCGCAGCTTCGCCGCGCTGATGCGCGCCATGGCCGAGCCGGGCCTGCCCGTGCCGCTCTTGAGCGACCTCGACCCGCCCGCCCCGCTCTCCCGCGAGGCCGCCGCCTGCGCCCTCGCGCTGCTCGACTACGAGACGCCGGTTTTCCTCGACGCGGCGCTCTCCGCCGTGCCTGCGGTGGCCGCCTTCCTGCGCTTCCACACCGGCGCGCCGGTTGTGGACAACCCCGCCTCCGCCCGCTTCACGCTGATCGCCGATGGCGCTGCGCTGCCCGACTTCGGCGTCTTCGCGCAGGGCGAGCCGGACTATCCGGACCGCTCGGCGACGCTGATCGTGCAGGTGGAATCCTTCGGCACCGGCGCCATCGCGATCGAAGGCCCCGGCATCAAGGGCCGGCGCAGCTTCTCGGCCGCTCCGCTGCCCGCCGATTTTTCCGCGCGGCTCGCCACGAACCGGGCGCTCTACCCGCTCGGCATCGACCTCATCCTCACCGCGCCGGGGGCTGTTATGGGCCTGCCGCGCACGGTGACGCCCGTGATGGAGGACTGATCCATGTACGTGGCCGTGAAGGGCGGCGAGGCCGCCATCCGCAACGCGCACGCGCTGCTCGCCAAGCGCCGCCGCGGCGAGGAAAGCGTGCCGGAGATCGGGCT
>JAEZJW010000125.1 GCA_023415595.1 Bacillota bacterium | reverse complement strand
GCAAAAGGTCATTCTTGCCCGGTGGCTGCTCACTCATCCGGATTATCTTATCCTTGACGAGCCGACACGCGGAATTGATATCGGTACCAAGGTAGAGATTCAGAAATTGGTACTTAAGCTTGCCTCTGAAGGGATGAGCATCACATTTATATCCTCAGAGATCGAGGAAATGCTGCGTACCTGTTCCAGATTGATCATTATGCGTGACCTGTATGTCGTCGGAGAATTAACCGGTGAGGATATGACACAGGATAAAATCATGTATACCATAGCGGGGGGAGTAAGTCAAAATGCCGAGAAACAATAAAAAACCTGAAACTGACCGTCAGGTGTTTCTGAACGCCCTGACCAAGCACAGATTGTTTATTCCCATTGCGTTTCTTGTCTTTCTTATGTTAATTAATATTTTCATTAATCCGGGTTTCTTAAAGGTAAGCCTGGGTAAAGACAGCGGTGGGAATCCGGTATTGATAGGAAATCTGATCAATATCCTTAGTAACGCGACAGAGCTGGTTATTCTTGCGATCGGAATGACACTTGTTACAGCCTCTTCCAGAGGACAGGACATCAGTGTCGGAGCGACTATCGCAATCGTCGGCGGAGTGATTATGCGGGTCCTATGCGGGAATGAAACCCAACCGACCGAGCTGCATGCGCCGATTATTGTTGCGCTCATACTCGGCTGCCTAGCCGGTATGGCATGCGGTGCCTTTAACGGTATCCTGGTTTCGAGATTTAACATCCAGCCCATGGTAGCAACGCTCATCCTGTTTACGGCAGGACGTTCCATCGGCTCTATGGCAATGGGTGGTCTGAAGCCAAAATCAGCAGAATCGTTTGGATATTACGGCAACTTCATTCCGGGATTTCCGATACCGACGCCGATCCTCATTACAATTATTGTTGTTGTGATAACCTTGCTTCTTTTGAAAAAAACGAACCTTGGTCTGTATACCAGGGCAGTCGGCATCAATGATAAGGCTTCAAGCCTGAACGGTCTTAACCCTGCGCTGATCAAGTTTTTGACCTTTGTTATATTGGGTTTGTGTGTCGGCATCGCCGGCTTCGTGCAGTCAAGCAGGGTGCAGACGGTAAATCCGTACACCATCGTACCCAGCATTGAAATGGATGTTATCCTGGCTGTCGCCCTTGGTGGCAATTCGCTTGGTGGCGGTAAATTCAATATGGCAGGCTCCATCATCGGAGCTTATACGATTCAGACGCTAACCTCTATGCTTACCACGCTGAACGTTAACACAAACGCTGTTCCTGTCTTCAAAGCAGTGATCATTATTCTGCTTGTAATCATCCAAACGCCGGTTGTGAAAAGCTTCTTTTTGAAACGGCAGAATAGGAGGTTAGCATGATAAACTTGAATGGAGCTCAGAGCTCCGGTAGCAGCTTTAAGCTTCTGAACAAGGTAAAACGGGGAAAGTCTCTGACAGATACGGCTTTCTTACTGACCATAACGATTTCGCTGTTCCTAGCAATCTATGCTCTCTCCATTGCATTCCTGGGAGATAAGGGTTTCAGCAAGATACAGATGTTCTTTAATCTCTTTAATGAAAATGCCGCATTGATTGTAATAGCCTGCGGACTTACCCTGGTAATGATCACAGGCAGTATTGATATCTCTGTAGGAGGGTCTACTGCACTGATCTGTACATCCTGCATCGTTTGTCTTAACAATTATGGCTTCAACTTTATTACTTCACTGCTTCTGGCTTTGACGATCGGTCTCGTGTTTGGTGCGGTGCAAGGGTTTCTTATCGCGTATCTGGAGATGCAGCCCTTTATTGTAACCCTGGCGGGAATGTTCTTGGGCCGAGGGTTGGTTGCTCTGATCGAAGTCAATCAGATCCAGGTTAGTAATGCGGGATTTGAGAAGCTGTCCGGAGCAAGGATCCAGATTCCCTTTTTAGGTGATGTTAATAAAAAAGGTATTTTTATACAATCTAAGCTGGAGTTCGGTGTAGTAGTTGCTCTGATTATCGTCTGCCTGATGTTCTGGCTGCTGAAGAAGACAAGGCTCGGACGCAGCTTTTACGCTGTGGGCGGTAATTCACAAAGCGCCCTGATGCTGGGTATCAACGTTAAGAGAACCAGGTTTTATGCCCATTTATTATGTGGTTTGCTTGCAGGCATCGGTGGGTTTTTATACCTCTTCCATACGAGATCCGGCTCCGTTCAGCTGGCAACGGGTCTTGAGATGGATGCCATCGCTGCATCCATTATCGGCGGAACACTGCTTACCGGCGGCGTTGGTAATATCTTCGGTACCCTGTTCGGTGTACTGACAAGCGGTATCGTATTACTGATTGTTACCGCAATCGGCAGCCAGGATCCCTGGTGGCCTCAGATCACAAGAGCGGCTATGCTCTGCTTCTTTATTGTACTTCAGAGTATTATTTGCTCAAGAAAGAAGAAGTAAGCTTACATTTTAAATAATAAATGCTCGATTTCTTCCTACCTACGGCTGTACTTTCGGTGATTTCCAGTTCCAGATACTGTGGTTCCAGCTGTGTTTCTTCTAAAATCTGTCCGACATGGTTTACAAAATCAGGATGCTTAAGCTGAAGGATTGATACATTGATGGAAATACGGATACCTGGCATGCCTCTTTTATGCCAGGTACGGCACTGCAGGCATTAAGCTAAGCTTTATAAAATCTTAATATAATCGCTTTGAATTTTAACAGGTTACTAATATTATATGAGTCAGTATTAATACATTCTTAATACCGAAAGCATTAAAATATCAGCATATATTATTTCGCAAGAGGGTGAAGGAATGCTGTTATTTTTGCTTATTGTTTTTATTATCCTGTTTATAGGTTTCGGATTTTACATAATGGCTAAGGTTGATAAATTCGCGGCAAAGGTAGGTAAAGCGAATGAGGAATTTAAAGTCGGACCGACTGCAATTGTATTAGGAAGATCGGAACTGGCAGAGCAGGTTTGTTTACTGCTGGAAAGTAAGACAAGCCGAGTTTTACGCTTAACAGAACCATATCTGATGGAGCGGGAGCAAAACTTTGTTTCCCTATTTGCTTTATCTGATAATGATACCGACAATATAGTTTTATATAAAATCGGCTATAGGTTGTATGGGATTGAACAAATGATCAGTATTTGCAATGACAGCGGGAACGAGAGCATTTTCGCAAGGGAGAAAATACCTTATTTATCCAGCAGAGATGCTACGGCAGAAAAAGTATATGAAGCTGCAGTTAAAAAAATTTAAAGCATATATTCAATAAATATGGTAAAATATCTCTATGTGATGATAACACTGGCGCCCTTTTCGAGGGTATCAGAGCATGGAGGTTTTTTTATGAACTTAAGATATTATCTAAGACTGATTCCGATCTTGCTGATTACTACGGTCAGCTCCTTAGCTTTGAATCAATTCGGTGTGGATAAAGAAAATATCCTTATGATATTTATCGTCGGAGTACTATTGGTGACCGCATTCTCGAACGGCTACCGCTATGGCATTATTGCGTCTTGCTTAAGTGTTATGATCTTTAATTATTTCTTTACTGAGCCCGTTCATACCTTTGCAATCAATAACACGAATGATATTACATTAATGTTATTTTTCTTGATCGCATCGGTCATATCCTCGAGCCTTACAGCTAAATTTCAACGGCAGCTCTTAATTTCCCAGAATAATGAGCAGACAGCCAAGCTGCTGTATGAGGTGTCACAGCGGCTTCTGAATGTTACCGGTGATGAGAATATTATCCGTCAGGGAATACGCTGCATCAAAGAGTATACAGGGCATGACAGTATCGTAGAGTTATTCGAGAACAGTCAGGTCTATGTCAGCGATAATTTTATCCCCGACAGTAATCTAGAAAATATTAAGCTGCCAATAACCGGACTTGCCAAGTTATTGGGAACGCTTACGATATATCCTTCAAATATAGATCTTAATATGAAGCAGGAATGGCTGGTAAAAACGGTGGCAGCGCAGATGGGCATTGCGTTAGACAGGGAGTTTGTGTACAATGAACGTGAGAATATCCGTATTGCGATGGAACGGGAACATCTGAAGAGTAATCTCCTTCGAAGCATCAGTCATGATTTAAGAACTCCACTGACAGGAATCTCCGGAGCCAGCAGCTATATAGTGCAGCGTGGCAGGAATCTCGATTATGAGAGTATAGAACGTTTGGCTACAGACATTAACGAACAAGCAGTATGGCTCACTACCCTGGTTGAAAACATTTTAAACATGACCCGGATTGACAGCGGTAAGCTGCAGGTGAATAAGCAGCCGGAAGTAGTGGAGGATGTGATAAATGAGGCAGTCGGTCATGTGGCACGCCTTACCGACAGGCCATTCCAAATCATCAAGCCCAAAGAATTAGTGACTGTCCCGATGGATGGTAAAATGATTACCCAGGTTCTTATTAATCTTCTGGATAATGCTGTTTCACACACTCCGAAGGACAGCCCGATTGAACTCTATGTTAGTCAAAAGGAAGACTGCCTGGAATTCGGGGTTGCGGATGGAGGAGAAGGAATAACTCCTCAGCTGACAGATCATATTTTTGATGCATTTGTCACAAGCGGCAAGACCAGTGCTGACGGGAAGAAAGGGATTGGGCTGGGGTTGGCTATTTGTAAGGCTATCGTAGAATCCCATGGCGGGACCATCCGGTTGGAACAATCTCAGCTTGGTGGCGCATTATTTGTCTTTACCCTGCCCTATGGTGAACAGACGGATGGTAAGAATAATTGATACGATACTTGATTAACAATATAAAATACGGGCTATAAAGGAAGGATTATCGTGGAGGATAATAGTTCAATTTTAATCGTTGAAGATGATAAATATATCATGTCCTTAATCAGTATATTATTGAAGGATGAAGGATATAAATCTTATAGTGCGGTAACGGGGAAAGAAGCGATCGGATTGTTTCATGCCAATCATCCCGATATCATTCTCCTGGATCTCGGATTGCCCGATATGGATGGCATAGAGGTGATCAGGCAAATAAGAGAGAAGAACAGTAATCCGATTATAGTTGTTTCAGCCAGGGAAGAAGAAAGTGAGATTATCAAAGCCTTGGATAGTGGTGCGGATGATTATGTAACAAAGCCCTTCTATACCGGTGAGCTTCTTGCCAGAATCAGAGTGGCGCAAAGAAAGGTCAGCAGTACAACTAATCCGGACAACCTGGAAGCCTTCATCTGCGATAATTTAACTGTTGATTACACAAGGGGTCTTGTGTTTGTTGATGATAATGAAGTCCACTTAACCCCTATGGAATATAAGCTCCTTAAGATACTGATTGCAAACAGAGGTAAGGTGCTCACACATAACTATATCATAAATCAGGTTTGGGGTTATGGTGAGGAAGGTGACGCGAAAAGTTTGAGAGTTTTTATGGCGAGTCTTCGCCGCAAAATTGAAAGAGATACGGCAAATCCACGGTTTATTCTTACCCAGATGGGTATTGGTTACCGATTTGCAGAGAAATAGAACATGGCTATCAAGCAAGGATATATCCTTACCTGATAGCTTTTTTTTCGATATAATAACCGC
Organism: Bacillota bacterium; assembly: GCA_023415595.1. Lineage (GTDB taxonomy): Bacteria > Bacillota > Clostridia > Lachnospirales > Lachnospiraceae > Mobilitalea. The sequence continues at coordinate 2,840 of JAEZJW010000125.1, read as the reverse complement.
TAATCTAAATAATCGACAAAAATCGACCAAATAAAATAAAAATTGACAAGAGGCACTGGATACCAATATAATTAGAGTATTCAACTTTGGTTTAAGGAGGGACGAAAATACTATGTCAGACCAGCAAGCCAATGAGCCTATGCTCGAGATGTACATATTTGAAACGACTCAGAATATCGAGATGCTGGAAACCTGTATATTGGAAAGTGAGAGTTCAGGAAATTTTACACAGGATGCAATAAATGAAATATTTCGTATTATGCATACGATAAAGGGTTCTTCCGCGATGATGCTATTTGATAATATATCTCTGCTGGCTCATGCGATGGAGGATCTTTTTTATTATATTCGTGAACAAAAGCCCCGAATATTGGATTATTCACTGCTTTCAAGCCTGATACTGGAAGGGATCGACTTTATTAAAGTGGAACTGTATAAGGTCAGAGCGAAAGAAACGCTGGATGGAGAGGCGGCAGGCTTAATCGCCCGTATCAAGGAATATCTGTCAATTGTCAATCGGGATAATTCTAATGAATTACAAAATAGCAGTAATCCCAAGAAACAAATAAATAGTTTCAGAGCCACAGTATATTTTGAAGAGGGCTGTGAAATGGAGAATATCAGGTCTTATACGATCATTCATAAATTAAAAGGACTAGTGAAGGAGATTCAATATCATCCTTCCGATATTATTGATAATGATGAAAGTATCAGGATCATTCGAGAAAAGGGCTTTACTGTATTTATTAAAACGGACAGGCCTTATCAGGAAATGAGTGATTTCTTTCACCGTACTATCTTCCTCAAAGACCTGGAGCTGATTCAAATAGATCATCCTGAAGAAGAACAGCAATTTCAGGTTAAGTCAGCTCAACAGTCGCAAGCAGATTCAAATGCATACTTACTAAAAAAGTCAGAACAGAAAGAGAATGAAGGATCTGCGTTATCTGTGAACCAAAGTATTATCAGCGTAAATGTTACAAAGCTGGATAAGCTTATGGATTTAGTAGGAGAGATGGTAATAGCAGAATCTATGGTGATACAAAATCCTGATATCATCGGACTTGAGCTGGAGAATTTCCATAAGGCAGCAAGGCAGCTTCATAAAATCACCAGTGAATTGCAGGATATGGTAATGTCGATACGAATGGTACCACTCGGTAATACCTTCCATAAATTGCACCGTATCGTAAGGGACATGAGTAAAAAACTGGATAAAGAGGTGCAATTGGAGCTGTATGGTGAAGAAACAGAAGTGGATAAAAATATTATTGAACATATCTCAGATCCATTGATGCATTTAGTCAGAAATGCCATTGATCATGGTATTGAATCTATCAGTGAAAGAAAAGCAGCCGAGAAATCCATAGTTGGTAAGATCATTATTGAGGCAAAAAATGTTGGAAGCGACGTTATCATTACGGTAAAGGATGATGGAAAGGGCCTAAATAAAGAACAAATACTCAAAAAAGCCAGAGAAAATAGTTTGCTGTTTAAACCACAGAGTGATCTATCGGATAAGGAAATCTACAATCTTATTTTCCTGCCGGGCTTCTCAACCAAGGACAAGGTTACAGAATTCAGTGGGAGAGGTGTTGGTATGGATGTGGTTACAAAAAACATTGAAGCGGTCGGAGGGATGGTATCCGTTGATAGCTCAGAAGGCGTTGGCTCCAGTTTTATCATAAAAATTCCGCTCACGTTAGCTATCATTGATGGTATGAACATACAGGTTGGTGGTTCGAACTTTACAATACCTACAACAGCAATTCAGGAATCCTTTCAGCATAAGCAGGCAGACATTATAAAAGATCCTGAAGGCAGCGAAATGATAATGGTAAGGGGACATTGCCATCCATTGCTCAGGCTGCATGAATTCTTTCGAATAAAGACAAAGGCTGTTGATTTTTCTGAAGGCATCTTCATTATGGTTGAACAAAATGATAAGAAGCTATGCTTATTTGCTGATCGTTTGTTAGGACAGCAGCAGGTGGTGGTAAAGTCCCTTCCGAAATATATTACTGATATGCGAAGTAAACAGGGCCTTTCCGGATGCACACTATTAGGGGATGGTAATATCAGCCTGATACTTGATATCGGCGGATTAGCACATAGAAATACTTAATAAGGGCTTTATTAATTAACATAAAATGCACTAAAAAAGCAGGAAGGAGTTGGCATAATGGCAGATATGTTAGATTACTATGAGGAGGAAGATACTCTCGACGGAAGATTTTTAACCTTTCAATTAGGCAGTGAAGCGTATGGGATTGAGATCAGGTATGTTACTGAAATCATTGGAATACAAACCATAACAGAGGTACCGGAACTGCCTGAGTACATTATGGGAATTATTAATTTAAGAGGAAAAATCATCCCAATCATGGATGTAAGACTTCGGTTTAAGAAGAACTTTCGTGAGTATACGGACAGAACCTGTATCATTGTGATAGACATCAGAAATGAATCAATCGGGCTGGTCGTAGATAGTGTATCAGAGGTGATTTCAATTCCGGAAACTGAAATCGTTGCTCCACCGGAATTAAAAAAGGAAGGAAATAAATATATCAGAGGAATTGGAAAAGTTGGAGGGGATGTTAAATTATTGCTCGACTGTGAAAAGCTTCTTAACGATGATGATTCTGAGCTTTTGAAGGATTTACATAGCTAATTCCTTAAATCTTGACTACTAAATTACATAAAATAATATAACTAGAAAGCATTCCTGTAATTCATAAATTGCGTCAATGGACGTAAGAAGAACCTCACAGTATAATTAAGATATCATCTTGCCGGATGAAAAATATCTTAATTAACGGAGGTTCCTACAAATGAATTAT
>JAEZJW010000122.1 GCA_023415595.1 Bacillota bacterium | reverse complement strand
TTCCTCCACCCATTCCGGTACATTAACCGCAATGCCGCGCTTCTCGTAAGCAGTTGTTCCATTAGGGATCGTAGCGTCCTCCATGCCCATGAAGGCACTGACCGGAAGCTCATTTCCTCTCATCTCTGACATCGGTCTCATGATCTTACGGATGAATTCAGGTTCCTCTACATCATCCACATCCTGAATCGGCGCATCCAGCCAGGAATCCGGAATACCTACTTTTTCAATGGCTCCGACTCCCTGATCTATGGCTTCATGGTTCATTTTAACGATCTTTTCACCCTTTTTGCCATACATCTTATTCACGACATTTTTCAATTCACTGATATAGACATCCTCCGGCAAAACCTTAGTCAGCTTGAAGAAAGCGCCCTGCATCACCATGTTGATACGGTTTCCAAGTCCGATTTCCTCTGCAATGCCGATTGCATTGATTTTGTAGAATTTGACCTTTTTCTGCGCCAATTGCCGCTTCATGATACCCGGCAGGTGCTGCTCCAGCTCCTCATCGCTCCAATTGGTATTCAGAACGAAGGTTCCGCCCTCCTTAATGCTTTGCAGCATATCATATTTATTCACATAGGACTGGTTATGACAGGCCACATAATCCGCATGGGTAACCAGGTAGATCGAACGTATCGGTTCTTTGCCGAAACGCAGATGGGAAACGGTCAGACCACCGGATTTCTTGGAATCATAATCAAAATATGCCTGGATACTTAAGTCAGAATGATCACCGATAATCTTGATTGCCTGCTTATTGGCACCTACAGTACCATCGGAGCCGAGACCCCAGATCTGGCAGGAGATTCTATCCTCGGGCTCTACTGTAATTCCCTCCACAGTCGGCAGGGAGGTCTTATTCACATCATCGATAATCCCAATGGTAAAGGAATTCTTCGGCTGACTCTCCTTCAGATTCTCGAACACCGCTGCGATATGGCCCGGTGTGGTATCCTTAGAAGCAAGTCCATATCTTCCACCGACAATTTCAGGCTTATGGTCCGCATTCAAGAAACTGGTGCATACATCAAGATATAAGGGTTCGCCGACAGCGCCCGGTTCCTTTGTCCTGTCCAGAACTGCTATCTTCTTCACTGTCTTAGGCACACACTGCAGGAAATGAAGCGTTGAGAACGGCCGGTACAGACGTACTTTGATCAGACCGTATTTCTCTCCCCTTTTATTCAAATAGTCAATAGTTTCTTCAATCGTCTGGGTGACTGAGCCCATGGCTATGATTACAAACTCTGCATCCTCTGCGCCGTAATAATCAAACAGATGATATGCTCTTCCGGTATATTGCTCCATTTTCTTCATGTATTCCTCTACAATCGGAACAATATCCTCATAATAATGATTGCCGGCTTCTCTTTCCTGAAAATAGATGTCCGGATTCTGGGCAGCACCTCTGGTAACCGGATGATTCGGGGAAAGTGCCTTATCCCGGAATGCTTTTACTGCATCCATATCAATCATTTCCGCATAATCCCTGTACTCCAGTGCTTCAATCTTCTGCACCTCATGGGAGGTACGGAAGCCATCAAAGAAATGGACGAACGGCAGACTTCCCTTAATTGCAGATAAATGGGCAACCGGTGTCAGGTCCATAGCCTCCTGTACAGAACCCGAAGCAAGCATTGCACAGCCGGTCTGCCTGGTCGCCATGACATCCTGGTGATCACCAAAGATACTTAGTGCATGGGTTGCAATCGCACGGGCACTGACATGGATGACTCCCGGTAATGCTTCACCCGCACACCGGTACATATTCGGAATCATCAGTAATAATCCCTGGGAAGCTGTGAAGGTTGTAGTCAGGGCACCGGCCTGAAGGGATCCATGGAATGACCCTGAAGCTCCTGCTTCTGACTGCATCTCCACCACATTCACTTCCTGTCCGAAGATATTCTTTCTTCCGCCTGCCGCCCATTCATCGGTGGATTCTGCCATACCGGAGGAAGGAGTAATCGGATAAATTGCTGCTACATCTGTAAACGCATAGGCTGCATAGGCACAGGCTGTATTACCGTCCACAGACATTTTAATCTTTGCCATTGTAAGATCCTCTCTTTCTATCGCTTATAGCTTACTTCCGTTATCTACCCAATCCTTAGCATCAATCACTCTATCTATGGAGGGTTTATTTACAAGTTCCACATCATATAACTCATCGGAATTGGACCACGCTGCTGTACATTCGCAGTTTGTAGGATTACAGGTATTCAGGCGTTTATTATTCCTTCCCTGGAAAGCATCGTTCTCTTTAACAATCATTACATAACCTCCTTTAAAATAGTATGCTAAGGTACATTGTTTCCTTTTTCCTTCTTCTCTATTACTTTATCCCGGTAAATTTCATAACAAACAAAAATAAAGTAAAAGATAAAACCTGCCTGGATGGGGGAACCACCTGGCCTGAAAAAGATCTTGGGCGTAAGACGGATGCTATCTCAATAACAAGGAGCCGGGTACCGGAGATTATTCTTTCTCCGGTGTCGGCTCCTGCTTCATTCTATATGAAATAACAATATGTTTCGCTCTCAACCTAATATGTGAACTAACGGCTTATATACAATATTCCCAGGGTATTCGGACCGCAGTGGCTCGATATCACGCTGCCGGCACGAGTTTCCAGCACCTCTCCGAAGATCCCAAGACTTCTTAAGAAGGCAGAAATCTCTTCTACCACATCTTTAGGACAGCCGGAATGGGTAATAAAAACTCTGGTGGGATCGGCATCCTTTAAGAGTGGTTCTTTATCCTTACAATACTTCATCAGAGCTGCCTTACTATTTCCGCGGTATTTCTTCTCGACCTCCATCTTCCCGTCCCTGACTATGATTTCAGGCTTCAGCCGCAGGGTATTGGCAAGCAATGCGGCTACACCCGAGCATCTGCCGCCTCGGTGAAGAAAGGTAAGGGTATCTACGACAAAGCTGGCACGGACTTTACTGTTGATATTCCGGTTATCCTCCAGTATTTCTTCAACTCCAAAACCCTTTAGTGCCAGCTCTGCTGCCCGGAGCACCTGGAGCCCAATTCCTGTGGACAGGTTTTTGGAATTAACAACATAGAGTTTATGATAACCGATCTGTTCGGCTGCCAGCCTTAGTACCTGACAAGTTGCAGACATTGCTTCGGAGATACCGAAGAAAATAATTTCCATATCCTTCTCGACATAGGGCATCAGAAAATCCACAGCATCCCCCAAGGTCGGCGCAGCAGTCTTAGGTGTCTCTCCGGTATGATCGGACCATTCATATATAGCATCCGGCATTATCTCGATGCCGTCCTTCAGATTATCACTTCCAAGAGAAATCATCAGGGGAATGATTCCGATATCATGAGCTTTGATCAGCTCCTCTGATAAATCACAGGTACTATCTGCCAGAATTTTAATATTATTCATAATATGCTCTCCTTTTAACCTTTCAGGTCATAAGACAATTCTAGTTTCTCTGTCCTGTAATGTCAAGAGAACAAACATCACTTTGCTCGCATTCGCTTTAACAAAAAAACTGTACCGAAACCTCTGGCTGTTCAGAGAGTTATCGATACAGTTTATATTAAAATTCCAACAGTATTGTGCCATAAATAATTCTATCTATTATGACGCTTATTCCTAAGACATCAGCTATTCCTCAGATATCAGCCTCTTCTCACCATCAATCTCCTGAATCGGGCCAATATCCTGAGTGAACTCCAGAGTCCCTAAGAAGTTTCCCTGCTTATCACGTACAGCAAAATAGCGGATTAATACATACTTGCCGCCCATCTTGATCCAGAAGTCCTCATGATCCTTAGCACCGGACTGTAAGTCCTCCACAATCTTCTCAACGACATGGACACTGGCCGGCGGATGGCAATTCGCTACCTTTCTTCCGATGACAGCCTTCGTTCTGGGGAAGATCCTCTCCTTCCCCTGGGTGAAATATTTCACAACACCCTCCTTATCCACAAAGGTGACATCCACAGGTAAGGTGTCCAGCATGGCTTCCAGTTCCGGCTGGGTCATAATGCCGGTATCAAACTTCAGATACCCATCTCCAGCAGGTACCTCGCCCTGCTTCTGCTCCTTCTCCTCCACATTAACGCGGACCGGCTTCCATTCCTTCTTCGGCTCATATAAGCAGTAGCCAAGCTCATGACTCTCTCTGGCGATCTTCAGCCATTCGTCCTCGGTCAGGGTTTCCAATACCATCGGGAAAAGGATATTCTCCTCCTTGAAGATCATCTCAATCACTCTGTCAGCCGCAGCTTCCGCTTTCGGTATCAGCTGCCCTGAATTCCCGTCACTTCCTAATAATTCACGGACTTCCTTAATGGCATCCCTAATCTCATCATCCACGCCCCACATGACCTTCGGTGGTGCCGTGATTCCATACTTCTCCATATAAGGAAACAGAAGGTTTTCCTTTCTGAGATAATGCTTATCCAGTTCCCATAGCTTGGTGAAGGCTTCCGATAATTTCTCACGGGTTTCCTTCCTGTCTTCCTGCTTCAGCTCCTCTAAAAGAGGCTTGACACTCTTCTCTATCAGGCGTTCCAGTGCCCTGTTCTCCAGCTTAAAGGTATGCACCGGATGACCGGGATTCTCCTCCTGATTGACCGGCTGGTGGATCTCCTCAATCGATCCCTTGAAAACTGCCGCATGGACATCACAAAGCCGCTGAACCTCGGATACGGGCATGCCCTCCTTAATCAGTGCATTCTCCATAGCGGAGATCTCCGTCGGGGAGATACCCTCGATCAGTTGCGAAAATCTCTCCTTGACCTCTTCAACGGATTTTCCTTCATGGAGTTCCATAATCAGCTCCTTTAATATCTTCTGCCGATATTCCCTGTTGTTGATATATTCACTCATAAGTGTCCTCCTTTCAAATCATGTAATATTATGCCTGTTCTTCCTGTAATACAACAGACCCAAGAACATGATAATGAAGCAAATAGCTGCATAGTAAGGAAATAGCGCATGGGTGACACTTCCCGACAGGATGACCAGGGAACCAATACTTGCAAGAATCGGAATGATATATCCTTTTCCGATGCCTTTAATCTCACCCTTTTTCGTCAGGCGGATGACAGCAAAATATAATACCATGTAATTCAGATAGCTGACACCGATGGCAATCTCCGATACATCTCCACGCATGCCTTTCTTCTGTGTAATATAATGAAGCAACATCCAGATAAGGGATAACAGATATGCGATAAAGGCCGAATTTGTCGGCATACCGTTAAATTTGGTATTCTCCTTTTTCAGATAAGCACTTCCGGGTACCATATTTCGAAGTGCCAGGGAATACGGCATACGGATAAATGCCAGAACAAGACCGTTTACTGTTCCCAGCACAGATATAATAACAAATACCAAAATCGCACGGGCACCCAGATCACCAAAAAGCTTATTGGATGCTACATACACAGAAGCATCCCCTTGCTTTAAGATTTCCCCGGGACCGATCAGTGATGACATTCCAACAAAATATGCAATATAGACCAGCAGAATTACCAGCGGTGATATCGTAAGAGCCAGAGGAAGATTTCTCTTACTGTTCTTGATTTCACTGCAAATGGCAGTGGATACGATCCAGCCATCAAAGGAGAAGGCAATCGGTGCAAATGCCGCAATCCAGGTAAAATCTCCGGTTGCTGCTCCAAATCCACGAAAATCGTCAGCCATCGTCTGTCCCGGATTACCTAAGAATAACCCTGCTAAAGCAATGATTAACAGAGGAACTAATTTAATCACCATAGCGGCATTCTGAACATAGCCACCCAGCTTAGCAGAAAGGATATTAATGATAAATAACGCTGTAAGACAGATTGTACCGATTAAGGTAGTGCTTTCAAGTGTAATCGTTATGCCAAAGAGCTGGCAGATATAGATTCCGGATACCCAGGATACTATGGCAGCAAGGGTCGGAAGATACAGGACGGTATGAAACCATCCGAAGGCACAGGAGACACCCATACCGACAAAATCCTCCGCATAGGAGACCAAACCTCCCGGCTTGTCGGTTCTTGAGGCCAACTGTGATATAGCCAGACATCCGAATACGATTGCAAAAGCAGCGATGATAAATATAATGATACCTAGCAGAACACTGCCTCCGGTATAATTTAAGATATCATCCGATTTGAAGAAGATACCAGATCCGATTACAATTCCTGTGATCATGGTGATTGCAGTAAATAGTCCGTAGATTCTCTTGTTCATCCTGTTGTAAAGTCCTCTCTGATAAAATTGGATCATCATAATAGTTATAATTATTTCCATATATAACTATTCTATCTTATGATATGGCATAGTATCTGTCAACAGAAGAATAATTATCAAGCTTTTATCAGATAGGCTCTTACAGGCGACGCTTCTGCCCCGGTTATCATGATCGGGGCCGCAGATAGCAGATATTCGCCCTCTTCGATTTCCTTCAGCCGTAAGCCCTCTAATATCACGGCTCCGGATCCAAGCAGCAGGATATGTGTTTCATGCTCCGGCTGACTCCGTTCTATCCCAAGAGAATCGATACCGACACCGATAACCTTATGCTCCTTTAGGTACTCCGCTCCGGTTCTGTCCAGATAGATAAAATCCTTCTCCAGAATATCCTCAAAGGAATTTCCGGTCTTAAGCAGCACGAAGCTTCCTTCCGGTATCCTTTTTCCGATCAGATCCTCCTTCGAGATTTTATCCCGAACCTCCTTTAGGTCCAGAACGAGGCAGGGAGTTACTACCTGTGATAAATCCAGGGATTCTACTGTAGAACCCCCGGGGATCATATGCAGCGGTCGGTCGATATGGGTACCGGTATGCAGATTCATATGAAGCTTGCTTTCATATGCGGTTCCTGTCCTAAAATCACTTTCTATACAAAGCTCCGGCCTTTTCTCCTCCTTCCCTTTATAGACGGGCATGGAAGATAGTACCGGCATGGAGATATCATATATTCTCATTGTTTCCGTAGTTATCTTCATCCACAGATCTCCTCTCAATCAAATCCGTAACCTCGAACTCATAACCTGAATGCGATAACACAAGCAAGTGCCTTATATCGTCCACCATTTTCTGCCGTCACGGGCAAGCAGCTCAAAGGCTCTGACCGGACCCATGGAGCCAGCGTCATAATTGGGGAACTTGGCCTTTCTCTGCTCACGGTAGCGGATGATCTGATCCGCTACGGTCCAGGCTGCTTCCACCTCATCCCAACGGGAGAACAGTGTGGCATCTCCGCGGAGGATATCATAAATCAGCCTTTCATACGCTTCCGGAGTATTTCCCTGGGTCGGGCTGACATAGCTGGTATCCATCTTCGTCGGAATAATGCCATTATGGGTGCTGAAATCCTTCGTATTGAACTGGAAGAATACACCGACACTGGGCTGTATCCTGATCACCAGTAAATTCGGCTCCTGTATATCTCTATCCTTAAAATACAGGATATTCGGCAGGTCCTTAAACTGAATAACAATCTCTGCCGACCAGGTTCCAAGCCTCTTACCGGACCTGATATAGAACGGTGTACCTGCCCAGCGGAAATTATTGATGTGAAGCTTCAGTGCCACGAAGGTTTCTGTATTCGAATCTGCCGGAACATTAAGCTCCTCCTGATACCCCGGAACAGGTACTCCGTCCACCGTTCCTTTGCCATATTGTCCGAATACCACATTATCTCTTAGGAATTCCGGGGTGATATCCTCAATCGCCTGAATCACCTTCAGCTTCTCGGTACGGATGGAATCCGTCTTCAGATTCACCGGAGGCTCCATCGCCACCAGAGAAAGGATCTGCATGATATGGTTCTGGAGCATATCCCTCATAGCACCGGAATGCTCATAATACCCGCCTCTGGTGCCAACTCCAAACTTCTCTGTCAGTGAAATCTGTATATTATCGATGAATTTATTATTCCAGATCGACTCAAAAATGGAATTACAGAAGCGTAATACCATAATATTCTGAATCATTTCCTTTCCAAGGTAATGATCGATCCGGTAGATGCTGCTCTCCTCAAATACCTCCAACAGCTTATTATTAAGCTTTCTGGCAGTTTTTAAATCCTTGCCGAAGGGCTTCTCAATAATCAGCCTGCTGTAGCTTCCGGGCGTATATGCCATATCACTGCCCTGGAGCCCCTGAACGATGGTTTCAAAATACTCCGGAGCTACTGCCAGATAGAACACCCGGTTCCCTGATGTCCCGGCAATCTGATCCAGCTCCTTAAGATATGCCTTTAGGCCCTGATATCCTTCCTGATCAGTAAAGTCAAACTGATAATAGTGGATCATGTTCTTAAGAATTTCCCATTGATTCTCACTGATTTTATTTCTGGAGTACTTATCTACAGAATCATGGATGTCCTTTCGATACTCCTCCTCGGTTTTATCCCTGCGTCCGACTGCTACCACCTTAAAATGCTCCGGGAGTAATCCGTCCAAAAGCATATTATATAATGCGGGCATCAGCTTTCGATGAGTCAGATCGCCGGTGCCGCCAAAGATTACTAGAATTGCTGCCAAATTATCATCCCCCTGATGATTTCCGTTTTCTGCTAACATACGAATTCCTCCTTCCTGTATCTTGCCGGCTGTCCGGACAGCCGGTTTTCCTGTATCAATCTGTATCCATCCGTATCTATCATAACACTAAGTCATAATGTTATTGTTTGGGTTATTACATCTCTGTGTTTATTTCTGTTACCATTGGGTATGGAACACTCCATCCATATCCTTTCTCTGATAGGTATGGGCACCGAAATAATCCCTCTGTGCCTGAAGCAGATTCATCGGCAGCTCCTCGGAACGGTAGCTGTCATAAAAGCTTAGAGCGCTGCTAAAGCCCGGTACCGATATTCCTGCTGTGATCGCCAGCTTCACGACCTCTCTCCACTCAACCTGGTACTGACCCACGACATCCCGGAAATAATCCTCCAGTAACAGATTCTTAAGCTCAGGATTCTTCTCATAGGCTCTCATAATATGATTTAAAAACTGTGCTCTGATGATGCAGCCACCACGGAAAATCTTAGCGATATCTCCAAGCTTAAGCTCCCATCCATAGGTAAGGGAGGCCGTCCTCATCAAACCGAAGCCCTGGGCATAGGAGCAGATTTTGCTGGCATAGAGAGCCCGACGTACTGCTTCTACCATATCCTTCGATTTATGGTCCGGAATACCCGGTCCTTTCAGAACACTTGCGGCATGGACCCGTTCCTCCTTCAAGGCAGAAAGATATCTTTCATATACTGCTGCAGTTATGGTCGGAGTGGGTACTCCCAGATTAAGAGAAATCTGTCCGGTCCACTTGCCTGTTCCCTTCTGTCCCGCAGAATCTAAGATCAGATCCACCAGATATTTTCCTGTCTCAGGGTCCTTCTTCGTAAAGATATCCGCCGTAATATCAATCAGATAACTGTTCAGCTCTCCCTTATTCCATTCTGAGAATACCTCATGGAATTCGGGAGGGGTAAGTCCTATCGCCCGCTTCAGAATATCGTACGCCTCGCAAATTAATTGCATATCCGCGTATTCAATTCCGTTATGAACCATTTTGACAAAATGTCCCGCACCATCCTTACCGATATAAGTACAGCAGGGCTCCTCCCCTACCTTAGCTGAGATTGCGGTTAGTACAGGCGCGAGCATCCGGTATGCTTCTTCCTCTCCGCCCGGCATAATTGCCGGACCATTCCTGGCTCCTTCCTCTCCGCCGGAGATTCCTGTTCCGAGATAATGATAACCACTGCCCTCCAGTTCCTTACTTCTACGGATGGTATCCTGATAATTGGAGTTACCTCCGTCCATAATCAGATCACCTTTACTGATTAGGGGCAGAAGCTGCAGAATCGTTTGATCCACTGCATCCCCGGCCTGGACCATCAGGATGATTTTTCTGGGCATTTCCAAAGCATCTATAAAATCCTTCAGGGAATAAGTGCCTATCAGATTCTTCCCCTCTGCTTCCTTTAGTAATTCATCCGTTTTCTCTGGTGAGCGGTTATAAACTGCTATGGAATATCCATGATCAGCGATATTCAGAGCCAAATTTCTTCCCATCACTGCGAGACCTATCACACCGACCTGTTGTTTTGTCATATTAATCCTCCATTCTGCCCAAGAATTCTGCTTTGTGAATTCAAAGAATTCTGCTTCTTGAATTCCAAGAATTCTGCTTCTTGAATTCTTTATAACCGCGAATTTGGGCGTCAGCACTATTGTATAATATATGTCATCCGATAATCTCATATCCTTTGGCAGTCAGAGTTTCTTTGATCTGATCCAGATCCAGTTTCTTTAAGACTGCTCCCTTGTTAATTGTCATGAATCTGCCCGCAGTCTGCAGCATACCCGGTTTTGTAATATCCGTGAAGCCGAGCCCTGTCAGTATTTCAGGTAATTCGGGGTTCTCCTTACATAATTCGAACACACTGCTGTTTAAGTTAAGCTTTTTCTTCTCCATAGATCCATCCTCCTGCTACCGATTAATGTCACTATAATACAGCTTCTTGAGTTTGTTTTTCTCCAGCTGACTAATAGAAATTACTTACCACATTTTAACTATACCATACTTTCTATTCCTGTTCTACCCTCTTTATCCGCGTACCTATTCTAACCATATACTCTATGCTTCTATATATTTTATTTATCTTAATTTGCTTTGGGAAAATATTCTGTGATTTGAGTCACATTTTTATATACTTAACAGAATTGACGCTGGAATTGACCAAAGAAAAGGTTATCCTAATACCTCCTTTGATATTCAGATGCTAAGATAGCACCCTTGGAACTTAAGTTCCTTCAGGAAGATAGAATAACCTTCTGTATTTATTTCATATATTTTAAAGTATTATCGGTTCCAAAAAACGGATTAAAATACCAGCTCTTCAAATAGAGCCTTAACGGTGGTCATTTCCTTCAGACGGTGGACATTCTCTCCACAGAATACAAGACCTTCTTTAATGTTGCCTTTCACTGCTTCAATCAGCGCCTTCGTGATACAGTAGGGAGTATCCTTCGGGTTGCAGTGCTCCAGACAATGGAAGCATTTCTTCACCGGGATCTTGGCAACACTGACATTCTCCATGAAGGAGGTCATGATAGCTCTGCCCGGCATTCCCACCGGACTGATGACGATCTTAATGTCCTCTTTCCTGGCATTCAGATAGGCTTGTTTGTAGGCCTCACTGGCATCACATTCCGCTGTCACTACGAATCTTGTGGAGATTTGTACCCCGTCAGCGCCAAGAGAAAGCACATGCTTGATATCCTCACGGTCAAAGATCCCACCAGCAACGATGACGGGAATTCTTCTCTGATATTTCTCCTCGAATTCTTTCTTATATTCAATAATCCTTATGATCTCAGCATCATAATCCAGTTCATCCATATGGTCCAGCTGTTCCTTTGAAAATCCCAGATGTCCTCCGGCTTTTGGTCCTTCGATTACAATAAAATCAGCTGTGGTCCCATATTTTCTGTCCCACATTTTTAAGATAACATTCGTCGCCTTCAGGCTGGATACAATTGGAGCGATCTTCGTAGCATAACCACGTACCAGCTCCGGTAACGTAATCGGAAGTCCGGCCCCGGAAATAATAACATCCGTACCGGCCTCGCAGGCAGCCTTGACATAGCGTTCATACTGCTTCGTAGCCACCATAATATTGACTCCTACGACACCGCCATCCGCATTCTGCTTCGCAAGTTCGATGTGTTTCTTAATCGCTTTCAGATTCGTTTCAATCTGATGTTTATCAAAATCCGGCTCGTCATAGCCAATCTGGGCTGTAGAGATGATACCGATTCCACCTTCCTTCGCTACTGCCCCAGCAAGTCTCCATCTGCTTACTCCTACCCCCATTCCTCCCTGGATAATCGGGAATTTGGCGATCAGATTACCTATGGTTAATGGTTTCATCTTCATTTCTTATCGTCTCCTTAAGTAAGAATTTGTCCTTCTATCATTATTTTGATAATCAAAGTATTAGTTTTTAAATAATCCGGTGCTTCCACCGGTCAGATTTCATTATAAGCTCATAAGGAATTGTTGTCAATATATTATAGTATATTTTTCTATGTTATGTAGTTTTTATTACCATATATACCCGGGCTGCAGCAATAACCTTGGATGTAATGCTATATGCTCCAGCAGCAATCATATCCATGCTATTCCACAACCACGGGTCTTCTATGATCAAACAATTAATAATGCGACTTGGGTTCAGGCATTCTGGAAGGGTGCCAATTCCACACGGATAAAATATCCCTGATCATGGTGACAAACCGGGCATTCCTTTGGTGCCGACTTTCCCCAGTGAACATAACCGCAGTTCAGACAGAGCCAACCGGTATCCACATCGGAAACATACAGCTTATTCTCCTCCAGCATCTGGGCGAATCTGGCGAAGCGGTCTCCATGGGTCTTTTCAATGCCTGCTATCATATGAAAGGAGGAAGCCACCTTGTTAAATCCCTCTTCCTTGGCGATATCACCGAAAGTCTTATAGACCGGATCATATTCCTCATATTCATTGTGCTGAGCCATCCGCAGCAAATCCACCAAATTATCCGAGATATCAATCGGATAGGCTCCGTCCACATGAATATTCTCACCTGCCAGCTCCTTCAGATGATCATAGAAGATCTCCGCATGCTCCTTCTCCTGATCCGCCGTGAATCGGAATATCAGCTCAATGACATGTTGATGCTCCTTCTTGGCCTGGGATGCCGCAAAAGTATAACGGTTCCTGGCCTGACTTTCACCGGCAAAAGCCCTCATCAGATTATCCTTCGTCTGGCTGTTCTTAAAATCAACTGCCATAATAATACCTCCAATTGTTTTTTTACAGTATTCCCATAATAAAGGAAGTATATTAACTTGATTTATCTAATGATAAAAAAACCGGCCCTGAGGAACCCCCACAGAACCGGTTATGATGGTTTAAGATATTATGATATGATAGCCAATGATCTCCGATCATACTCCTTGAGAAGAATATTATTCTCCAGGTGAATATGCTGATGAAGGTCCTGTTCCATCTCTACCAACATCTCATAAGCCCTGTGAAAGGTCGGGCAGGCATCGGCAGGGACGGTATAGTCATTGGTCACCCTGCGGAGCTCACTTAAGATTTCTCCGGCAGCGATATGCTCATTGATAATTTCATTCGAAAGGTTTACTCTCTCTTCCCTTGTGGAATTTTCATCTGAGAGAGAGGGGAAAAGAATGGTTTCTTCCTTAAGAAGATGCTGTTCCAGCTCTGTCTTTAGTGTTCCGAATAACCGATATACCTGGAATAATTCCTGATGGTTTCTGCCATGAGCCCTTAACACCACCTCCAATATCTCTGCCGTATCAGGAAGTGCACGCCTCATATAACTGTGGTGGGTATCCTCAATATAGGTGGACAGGGTTTTCGGCTGCATTGAAGTAAAGTCGTTGCCCCGGTATTCTGATTTCCGGTCCTCAGATGCCTTCTCAAGCCGGAGATAAACTTCCTCCCCGTCAATCTCCTGCTCCTTCATGACCTCAGCCAGTCTTCTGTTGCCTCCGCAGCAATAATCAATCCCTGCAGCCTTAAAAATTTCTGCTGCTTCAGGAAGAGCGGCTACGATAGCGCCGATGGTTGCATTCTTATCTCTGAAATTAATCATATTCTCACCGTTCCTTTCATAAATGTCAGGCAACCTGCATCCGCTGTTGATCCTTAAGGCCTCCTGATAGCCGAAATGCATCCTGATTGCCCGTTACTTTGTTGTTAATGTTGTTGCTGATGTTTGAAGTATAACGGAGGATCAGATCAGTCGCTGTGATTTAAATCAAATAATAATAAAAGTGATAATAATATTGTAGAAACCACAAAAAAGCTTCGAATTTATCATGATCTGCCAATCCTGCCAATCATAATTATCCGAAGCCACTCTAAGAATACTTATCTAATATACTCTTCAAAATATACTCTTCTACATATACTCTTACTTTATATATTCTTATTTATATATTCTTACTTATTATATTTTACCTATTGTATACTTACCCTATCCTATATTCTGATCTATTTTCAACCATCACTAGTTCTTCCCGGTTACCTTCCTGCCAGAGTCAGCAGATACAGTCAGCCTTACTCATATGCTCCTGCCAGGCTTTGAAGTGCCTCCGGGTCAAGAATCAGAATTTCCTTGTTATTTCTGGACCGGATGACACCCTCACTCTCCAGCTGGCTGAACTTACGGCTGACAGTTTCTCTTGCCACACCAAGGTAATTTGCAATTCCCTCCCTGGAAAGCGGCAAATGGATTACCGTACCGGAAGACTCCTCTGTCCCATACTTTGCGGCAAATTCCATTAAGATTCCGCCGATCCTGTTATCCACATTCCGAACTCCCATGGTCTGAAGAGCAGTCTCCAATCTGGTCATACGGCTTCCAAGCTCATCTATGATTTTAACCGCAATCTCAGGAAAGCTGTACAGAAGCTGTTGAAACTGAGTCTTGGAAAGATGACAGGTCTTTAGGGTCTGTAAGGCTTCCACGGTATAAGAAACATAATGATTACGGAACAGATTCTGTTCTCCGAAGAAATCACCATCCGTAAACACATACAGGATCTGCTCCCTTCCGTCAGAGGTAGTCTTATAAGCTTTGGCACTTCCCTCATGAATAATCACGATGGAATCCATCCTATCTCCCTCACGGAACAGAATCTCACCCTTCTTGAAGATATGATGGGTAATCAGGTCTGCTATTTTCTCCAGATCATCCTTATTAAGCGATGAAAGAATAGGAACCTTATGCATACATAACCTGTCCATGCACCGATTGCAATGGCATCCTGTCTCCATAATCCACCTCCATTAATTAATATATGAAATACTATTTTAAGTTTACAAGTTATATTTATGTTCGTCAAGTACTACAGGCTAAAGTCAGGTATTTGCTTCGCACTTCATAAAAACAACACCGATGCTCCCGCACCAGTGTTGTTTTTATCTTGATAATTCTAATATTAAATCAGTTCTGGTATCTCTCTTTATAATGGTGAGCCTGCTCGAGCATCATATCCTTCACCTTCATCAGACGGATCTGGGTACTGCGCTCATTCTCATCCAGCTTCATGACGATGAATTTGATCTTCGCCTTCATCTCAGGTATCATGACATGCTCCAATGCGTTAACACGGCGTCTGGTCTTCTCGATCTCGGCAGCCATCAGCTGGCAGGACTTCTCTACCTCCGCCAGGCGAAGCATCTCGGGCAGCAGATCCTGAAGGGATTTTACCGCATCATCCAGGTCACTGGAGGTAAATGCAAAGCCGTAAGGGTAGATATCATGCTCATTCGGAGTCTTGGTCTTATACTCGAATTCCGGAATCTCAACACTCATGACATTCCTGGTAGAAGCCTCGAGATAAACCTCCTGTCTCGGTGCCAGCAGGGATACATTAATGACCTCGTCGGGCATGGCGGATCTGGCCAGCAGGAAGTTCTTATTCGCTGCCTTAATTCCGGCTTCCACCTTCTCACGGAGGACCTTATTCTCCCTTACTAAATCCAGGAACTGCCTCATCAGCTCATCCCGCTTATCCTTCAGAAGCTTATGTCCACGGGTTGCCGTAGCCAGTTTCTTCTTCAGCTTCGTTAATTCCATTCTGGTAGGATTCACTTGTGTCTTAGCCAACGGTCATCCCCCCTTTATTGTTTGCCATAATAATGATCTAACAGCTCATCCTTAATTCTCTTCAACTCCGTCC
>JAEZJW010000212.1 GCA_023415595.1 Bacillota bacterium | reverse complement strand
CTCTCTGGCTTTGGAATAAATTCTGTCCATCGCTTCCTTCATTCTGATTTCCCACTCTTCATCACTTAAGTCATCCTTTAAGACATAAGCGTGGAGATTACCGTCTCCGGCATGACCGAAGCTCTTGATGCGGATGTTAACTTCCTTATAAAGGTTGTGGATATATTCCACCATCTCATTTACGGAAGCTCTGGGTACTACTACGTCAACCTCGTCCATATAGGTCGTGGAGCCCTTGATCGCTTCGAGGAAGGCTCCTCTTGCTTTCCAGATGGACTCTTCTCTCTCGGTGGTGTCGGAGATCAGGATGTCT
The DNA here is from genome assembly GCA_023415595.1 of Bacillota bacterium. Taxonomy (GTDB): domain Bacteria; phylum Bacillota; class Clostridia; order Lachnospirales; family Lachnospiraceae; genus Mobilitalea. The sequence goes on along the minus strand of JAEZJW010000212.1, from coordinate 24,243 downwards.
AATGCTCCCTGCTCCAGACAGATTTTTGCTACACCCTCGTAAGCCTTCTCAATCTCTTCTGTGGTATTACCGTCAAACTTTAAGAGCAGATAAGCATCGGAGGTATTGTCAGGGAATTTCTTGCCAAGGTATTTCTCCGCATCCATGATAACCTCTCTCTGCATGAACTCAACCGCAGTGGGGATGGACTTGGACTTGATAATCAGAGGTACGGTACCGATAGCTTTCTCTAAGGTAGGAAAAGGAATTAAGAGACTGATTGCCTTCTTCGGTAACGGAAGCAGCTTTAAGGTAGCTTTGGTAATGATTCCGAGGGTTCCCTCAGAGCCTACCATCAGGTCCTTCATCGCATAGCCGGTACTGTTCTTCACTACCTTACCGCCGAATTCTACGATTTTACCATCCGGAAGTACTACCTCAAGACCTCTTACATAGTCCCTGGTAACACCGTATTTTACTGCTCTCATACCGCCGGCATTGGTGCTGATGTTGCCACCGATGGTTGCAGACTTCTCGCCCGGATCCGGAGGATAGAACAGGTCTCTCTCCTGAACATAAGCGGAAAGCTCCATTAAGAGTACACCGGGCTGTACGGTTATGGTCAGGTTCTCCTCGTCCAGCTCCAGAAATGAATTCATCAGTGTGGTATCGATCATGATACCGTTCTCCATCGCTACGGAGGAGCCTACCAGTCCGGTTCCCGAACCACGGGGAGTTACGGGGATATTATGCTCATAAGCATATTTCATAATACTTGAAACTTCTTCTGTAGAAGTAACCTTTACTACAACATCGGGGAAGCTGACAGTATCACTTAGCTCGTCATGGCTGTATTCCTCATTGATGTCCTCTGCAAAGAGGACTCTTTCTTTATCACCGATCATACCGAGGATATAGTCTATATCCATCTGGTCTAATTTCTTATAATTCATATTGTTCATACTTTCCTCCATTTCCGCATCTGAAGCATGTGCCAAGTGTGCTCTTTACACTTTGATTACGCAGGCATAAACTTCTTAGGGGTTCATACTCTCTGCACAGGTTCATAGAAATGTTCCTTAACCTGCTGTCTATGGGAATTTATGCGATTGCTTTACCTTCCTTGATCTGCGCGATCAGGCCGGGAATAATCTCATAAAGGTCTCCAACGATTCCATAATGCGCTGTCTTAAAGATCGGTGCGTTCTCATCCTTGTTAATCGCGATGATCTGCTCAGAGTTATTCATACCTGCAGTAAACTGTACGGAACCGGACACTCCACAGGTGATGATCAGCTTCGGTCTTACCGTTCTGCCGCTTAAGCCTACCTGACGCTTTGCTTCCAGCCAGCCGGCTTCCATCACGGGTCTTGTGCAGGCAAGCTGACCGCCTAACAGCTCTGCAAGCTCCTGAAGTAATGCCAGATCCTCTTCCTTCTTCACGCCGCGGCCTGCAACGACTAATACATCACTGGCTTCGATGAACTGTTGCTTCTCCTTCGCGATGATATCCAGTACCTCAACCTTGCTGGAGAGTAATTCCTCAGCGATGCTGCAGACTACGATCTCACCGGATTCGTTAGCATTTCTGGCAGGTGCATCCATCACCTTATAACGTACGGTAGCCATCTGAGGTCTGTTGTTCGGAGTCATGATCTGTGCCATGATGTTACCGCCGAATGCAGGACGGATCTGAACCAGATCGGAATTTTCTTTCATATCGAGAATGGTACAGTCCGCTGTCAGACCGGTCTTTAATCTGGCTGCCAGACGGGGTGCAAGCTGGCGTCCCACAGGAGTAGCTCCGACTAAAATGGAAGCGGGCTTCACATTGTTCACGAAATCCTCGAACACTGCCGTATAGGGCTCCATCTTGAAGCGGTCCAGCTTCTCATTATCATATACGAATACCTTATCCACATTGTAGTGAAGCAGCTCATGGCACTGTTCCATGATATTACTTCCCATCATTATTGCATAAACCGGGTGATTAATCTTATCTGCAAGTTCTCTTGCCTTACCGATCAACTCATAGGTTACCGGGTGAACCTCACCGTCGATGTGATCCACATAGACCGCAACACCGCTCCAGAGGCTCTTATCCACTGTTTCCTTTACCATATCCTCTACGTATTCAACGGCTCCCTTCGGACCCTTCTTAACGCAGATCTTACACATCTTACATGCTGAATTTATATTAAGCTTGCCATCCATCTCTTCCATTGCATTAAACGGACAGATATTAATCATATCCTGGATGCTGCCTACAAGAGACTGGTTAATTACTAACTTAGCCATGTTCTATTACCTCCTATGCAAATTTTAATTCCTTAAGCTTGTCAACGAGCTTGTCCGTCAGTTCAACCGCTGTTCCGTTCCAGATCTCCCGGTGGGAATTCGCCTGCGGAGGGAAGATTCTTTCAACCTGAGTGGGGGAACCATTCAAGCCGTAATTCATTTCATCTTTATCTTCCATGTCATTTAAGGTGAGAACAACGATTTCCTTATCCTTGGTCTGCTGCTTCTTCACAAAGGAAGGAAGTCTCGGCATGAAGATGTCCTTATCCACCGCTAACAGGCAGGGAAACTGTATCTTCGCAATTTCAATATCATGAGCCATATCCATCTCTACTATCATGGATTCTTCTGTAATCTCGGAAATCTTGGACACATTGGATACACAGGGAATGTCAAGCCACTCGGAAATCTCCGGTCCTACCTGAGCAGTATCTCCGTCCGTCGTCTGCTTACCGCAGAGAATCAGGTCAAAATCACCTAATTTTCTGATTCCCTGGGAAAGGGCATAGCTGGTTGCGAGCACGTCCGCACCGCCGAATTTACGGTCGGAGATCAGTGCTCCGTTATCCACTCCCATCGCAAAGGCTTCACGGATGATGCCTGCTGCCTGGCCGGGTCCCATGGTTACTACGGTAATGCTTCCGCCCTGCTTCTCCTTGATGCGGAGCGCTGTTTCGATTGCGTATAAATCGTATGGATTCATCTTGGATTCCACACCGTTTCTTTTTAATACTCCGGTAACCGGATCTACTTCTACCTTATTGGTATCCGGAACCTGTTTGATGCATACTAAAATATTCATGTTAATCCTCCTCGTTGCCCAAGAATTCGCTTTGTGAATTCTTTACCTGCGAATTTGGGCTTCAGCACAATATTTGCAAAGTGAATTTGATAAATTTGAATGATGGACTGTTAAGTTACTGTATTCTTACCGGAGGTAACCCCGGTTTTATAGTTATCCTAGAATTCTGGAGCCTACGAAGGTAATGATACCTACGATGACGATAAACAGAACGAAATATTTGATCGTACCCTTTAAGAGGTCGCCTTCTTTGCCCTGCAGGCTTACAGAAGCTACCGCAACTGCAATACTCTGGGGAGAGATCATTTTCGCACAGATGGCACCGGCCGTATTGGAGGCTGCGATCCATGCCTGGTTTAAATCAAGTGCAATGGAGGTTTCCTTCTGGAGTCCGCCGAACAGTACGCTGGCGGAGGTTCCGCTTCCGGTCACGAAGGTACCAATACCTCCGAGGAACGGAGCAAAGAGCGGGTAGAAGGAACCGGTTACTGTTACGAACATTAATGCGATGGAATTGATCATTCCGCTGTATCCCATCAGCTTCGCCATACCCATGATGGAGATGATGGTTACTATCGTCTTTAACATCTGGACAATGGTCTTCCAGAATACCTTAAGCATCTCTGAGAATTTAGCACCCTGGATCGCACCGCCAATCAAGGCGGCGAGGATGATCCAAAGTCCCGGGGTTGCCAGCCAGGAGAAGACATAGGGTGTTGCACCTTCTCCGGTATAGATATGCACCGAAGTCTTCACGGTTGCCAGCAGAGTATTTAAAGGTGCAATCAGCTTAGAGGTTCCCAACAGGAAGATGAAGATGAGGATGAACGGGCTCCAGGCCTTTATTGCCTGCCTGCCTGTTATCTTCTCTTTCTTCGCATTCTTCTCATCCTTCACATCCAGAAGGAACTCAGGATCGATCTCCTTCTTTCCGAATACCTTGGAAGCAAGGATCGTGCAGAACATCGAGCATACCGAACCGATTACTGCGGGAAGCTCAGCTCCCAGATATCTTGCTACCAGATATTCCGGTACCAGGAAGGAGAGGCCGGAGATCAGGGTAATCAGCCCGACTCCCTTGAAGACTCTCTTTGATTTGCCTGTCAGGAATACCAGTACGAAGGGTGTCAGGAGGATCAGCGGAGCCAGGATCATTACAGTGTTCGTGGATAAGCCGATTACATCCAGACCGGTGATCTTCGCCAGGGTCGTGGTAGGAATACCGATGGAACCGAAGGCTGTCGGGGTTGCATTGGCAATCAGACACACAATAGCAGAAAATACGGGGTTAAATCCTAAACCCCAAAGGATACTGGCCGGAATTGCAACTGCTGTACCAAAGCCCGCCATACCTTCCATGAAGCCGCCGAAGCCCCATGCTATAATCAATACAAGAACTCTTTTATCTTTCGTAACACTTGCCAGCATCTTTTTGATCGTTTCCATACTCTTCGTATGGACACATACGTTATAAGCGAAAATCGCTGCGATAATAACGATGATGATCGGCCAGAGTCCTAATGCGGCACCCTCCAGTACAGCGGTAACGCTGTTAAGCAGAGGCATCTTCCAGACAAATACTGCGAGCACATAGGAAATCACCAATGCAACCACGCAGGCTTTAAAACCGGGTATCTTAAGAACCGTCAGCGCGATGATCAGCCAGATAATCGGCAGTAATGCTAATACGAATGCCAAAGTCATGTTCATGTTTAGTCCCCTTTCATAAATACCTTCCATTAAATTGGTACTACCACTTATTATGGTAAAAAAATGTGTTGCACAACAGGAAGTCATGCAACACTTCCGGCCCCGGAATACCCGTTAACAGGTTAAGTTCCCTTTGACGGACACTGTTAATGTCGGGACTTAATCTCTGTATTATTGGTAGGACCACTTTGTAATTCAATTATATTATTCGCTATCAATAAAGTCAACAAACGTCATTTTTTTCACAAATGGTTTGTGCACTTTTACTTTTATTATATTGATTTTATTATTTTATCTTCATTTTCCCGCAACTTTTCGTCAATTATACCAAAATGTTTGTTAATTGCGTAGTAAGCCAATTGTTTATCTTTTGTCACAATACTTTTCACCATTTCATTATGTGCCTCATGAAGCCTCACACTGCTATCCTCAGTGCTGAGGATTTCTCTTCTTAGATCTGCAATGAACTGATCCATCAGCTCGGACAGAGCCTGCAGGATATCTATAATCAGAATATTATGAGAAGCAAGCGCAATATTATAGTGAAGCTGCTTGTCCAGGATGATATTACTCTCTTCCTTTACATGCTCCAGCTGGGAGATAATTCGCTTCAGTTGGGAAATCTCTTCGTCGGAAATATTATCTATGGCAAGCATCATCGCCTGCATCTCCAGGGCGCGCCTCAGCTGGCTGATCTGCTGATAATCGATCTGGTTCATCAGGAACATCATGGACATGGATTCCACCAGATTGCCTTCGAAATTACCCGTCAGATAATTCCCTGCCCCCTGTTGGCTGGAGATCACACCCATGATATCCAGAGTCCTGATCGCTTCCCTGACCGAATTTCTGCTGATTCCCAGCATCTCGGACAATTCCCTCTCCGCAGGAAGTCTGCCGCCGAGCTTAAGCTCTCCCTCCTTGATCTGTTTCTTTATATATTCAATGACCTTCGTATAGGATTTTGTATGTAGATTTTTTTCTTCCATCTTAAACTCCTTGTGTTTCCTCGGACTGACACCCTTCCGATGTATTTATTTAGTATTATAACTTAATTTTCGGTTTAATACTATATTTAAAATTTATACCGGCATTCAGGAAGAGGGGCACTTTACTTCTTCATAATTCGCGTTATAATAAAGGTAGGATATACCAATACTCGGTTCGTATCCTAGAAGCACAGCAACCTACGAAGGAATGGAGATAAGTATGGGAAAACGGTTAAAGGATTATCTTAATCTCCTTAAAAATCGAACGGAACAGGAATTATCACCAGAGGAAAGATCACAAGTGCTTGAGGATCTTCTGATTCAGATCGGCTTCTTTCAGCATGAGCGGCTGATCCACCTGATCGTAACCGTAACCTTTGCCCTCCTCACAGTATCAGCCTTATTCACCAGCTTCTTCTACCAGACCCTTGGGCTGTATCTGCTGATGTTTTTGTTTTTGGTGCTCCTGATTCCGTATATCAGGCATTATTATCTGTTGGAGAACGGGGTTCAGAAGCTATATCAGTATTACGATAAATTAAACCGGATACCATAGGTATGCAATGGATCGGATGCTAGATAAGCAGGACATAACAAAGATACGAAAATATAGGAAGAAAGGTCAGGCTCTCTATGTACTATCAGCTGCAGGAGGAAATTACCTCTATCGAATTCAAGGATGTGAATCCGGAGGTGCTCACCTTGGGTGTCATCTCCCTGGAAGAATTGGAACAATGCTACGAACTGTTCGGTTTTGCACACTCCACAGTGTGCGAATGTAAGGACGACTCCCATAATGTCCATGGTAACCTGGATGCCTACCGTGATTTCCTCTTCGGTGTCATCTTAGGAATTAATGAGCACCAGATCATCCAAATCCAGGACCGGATCGGAGTCTATATTAAGCAGAACCTGTTATTATTGGTTATCATAGAGGATAAGGATGACAGTACTAGATATCGGATTAATGAGATGCTTACGCATCTGAACCTAAAGAAGCTTACCCTGGAACGCCTCATTTACAGCTTCCTGGAACGGCTGATCTATGACGGTTATTCTATTCTGGAGAAGCTTGAATCTGAGATCAGTGAGCACGAAGACAGGATCAACGACCGTAATCTGGATAAAGATTTTAATGTCCAGATATCAGGCATCAGAAAGGAATTAATGCTGATTGATAACTACTACCAGCAGTTGATTGCATTTGGGGAAGAACTGGAAGAGAACAGTTCTGATCTGCTCGCAGAAGAAAATCTGCATTATTTCAGAGTGTTTACAGACAAGGTATCCCGGTTGAGCAATAATACGCGGATGCTTCAGGAATACTGCGTCCATGTACGCGAGGCGTATCATGCCCAACTGGAATACGATTTGAATAAAATCATGAAGATGTTCACGGTTGTTACGACGATCTTCCTTCCGTTAACTCTGATTGTAGGCTGGTACGGAATGAATTTCACGACCATGCCGGAGCTGACCTGGCGCTACGGTTATCTGTTCGTCATTATCCTCAGCAGTATCGTGGCCATCATCTGCTTTGTTTATTTTAAGAAGAAAAAATTCATGTAAAACACAGCTTGCTCAATGCCATACGTGTATTGAAGTAAGCTCCCACATCATAGCTTCATATATCCATAACCGTTGACAATGGCTTCCAGCCTCTGCTTCTCCTTACAGAGCGGGCAATCATTGATTTCATAGCTCTGATAATCCGGAAGATCCTTTGTTTTGTAGATGGATTGCACGGGTATATCGTCAATGGAATCCACAGCGGAGAATACTGCGCTGATCCCATTTACCGTACCTCCATAATATCTGATCCCTTCCATGCTCCGTCTGATTGTATCCCCTGTGGTGGCCGATCCGACCAAAAGCAGAATCTGCTTCCCATAAATTGCAGGCTGATAATTTTCCCTGAAGATCATCTGACCATGGGTATTAAACTCCGGGGAAATGATATAGATTGTCTGATGCGCATTCATGGAACGGATTCCTGCCTTCGTCAGCTCCTGTGCCAGAAAGGCACCGATGACCTCACAGCCCTCCAGGCATACGATTGTATCAATCACCGTCGTATTCACATATTGCATGGATAACACCCTGGCTGTCTCAGAAGCTTCACTTAACCGGGTCTTAGCCGAGGTGAGGTCAATGTACAGATTGATGTGGGAGTGGCTGGTTGCAAAATGTCCCGGTATAACCTTCAGTGATATCTTCTTGTTTTTCGGCGCGTAAATTTTGATCGCTCTACTCTCCATAATAGCCTCCTTTTCTTCTTATCAGTGAAAAACTTCTCTACCCTTTGTCTCACAGTGAAACGGAAGGATCCTTCCATATCTGATGTCAATTATATTATATTCCACTTAATGGAAGAAATCAATGCATGTAAAGGAAAAGCAGCTATCCATCTGAAGCTTCCGATCCCCTTTGGAATCGATTCAAGTTTTAAGTGGACAGCTGCTATAGCTATATTTATTTCTGCCTGTTTTTGAAGGCTTTCACAACCGATAGGAAGATAACCGCTCCCAGCACCGAGATAATGATGCTCCAGAGATTAAGTCCTGTCGCCGGGCCGAGACCGAAGATGCCGGCCAACCATCCGCCGATGAAGGCTCCGATGATACCTACGAGCAGATTCATACCAACTCCCATCTGTTCATCCCGTCCTGTAATCTTACTGGCGATCCAGCCGGATAGTCCTCCTAGAATTAACCACACAAACAGGTTACTGATTTCTGGCATAAGAATGCCTCCTTTCCTAATTCTGCGATTAGAAGCTGCTGTCTCTCTTATTCTCCTTCACCTTGTCCAGCAGCTCATTTGCTTTGCCATAGGCACCATCCTTAAGATCCTCCAGCTTATCTCCCACTTCTGACCTCATCGCCTGAAGCTTTCCCTTAAACTCCAGCTCCTCAAGGTCGAATGCCTTACCGGCTGATTCCTTCATTCTGCCAACCATTCTGTCCTTACTGTTCTCCATTCTGTTCATGATGTCCACAACCTCTCATTCTGAAAAGTACGTAATCCACAAAATGTCACATTCTTAATATGAGCGAATCTGTCTGCTGCTATTCTTACTGCGGACATTTGAAGTAATCGATTTCCTAGGATACACAAATAATGAACCTTACGTCCGCTTCACAGGTTAGAACATTCAATTTGGCTTAAAAATAAGCGAAATAAAAGGCTTCCGAAGAAGCCTTAAACAAATTCAAGCATGGGACAGAACAGGGAATCTTCCCTTCCCCGGCACAGACATATTTAACGGGGAATTTCTCTTAATGAAGAAGGTACTTCCCTCCTCATTGATCGGTTCACAATCATAGCCCTCCGTATCTCCGGGTGTAAACCCAAGCACTACCTTCATCGTCTCCCGGTCCATCAGGGACCGGACGATCTCCTCCAGCATAAATTCGTTGGATGTGAATACCTCCGAAAGAAATATCGTATCATCCTCAAACTCTGCAACTGCTGCCAGTTTAAGCTCCTCGAAATAGTAGATATTTTCCCTCATGAATTTCGTCAGATAGAACATCACAAGCCCCGGATTATCCAACATGGAGATTCCCGATATCGGCATAGTGTCCGCAACCAGCTTATAGATCAGCGCTCTGTCCTCATCGGAATTCATATCAAGCTTCCGGTATGGAAGCTGCTTTCCTGTCTTATGCATCACCTTGGAGTGAACATATTCCTTCTCAGGGGTGAAGCCGAACTTCGGGTAGAATTCCAGGACGGAATCATTTGCATACAGATAAATCAGTTCCATGTCCGCATACTCCTTAAGAACGATCTCCATCAAGGTCCTGCTCAATCCCTTACCACGGTAAGTCTCCTCCGTCATCACTGTTCCGATCTGAAGGTAAGTCTTCCGTTCCCCGCCTACCAGATAATCCAGGGTATTCGCAGAGACGTTGGCGACCAGCTCCTCCTTGTGCAGCAGGGAATACGGCCGATACCTGTCCTTCCAATATCCTGCCTGATACCAGTCCTCAAAATCAAAGGCATAGGTTTTTCTCGCCAGCTTATTCAAGTCCTGACGGTATTTCTCATTGTCTTTATAGTCACTGATCAGAGTATAGCTCTCTCCGTTAATCGTTTTTGGTACTTTGTTCAAAGTTAGTCCTCTCCTTATGTAGTTTGCAGACTGCAAACCTTATCCGGGTATTCACAAAATATTTGCTAATCCTTAAAGTATCTTTTTAAGCTTCAAATCCTTCCTGATCTCGTCTGTTGCACTGATTACGAAGGCATTCATCTGCTCCTCGGAAAGGTAAGGATAAACCCTATCCAGGTTACTTTCATAAGTATTATAAAAGTTCGAAATATACTTAATTTGTCTCTCTATCGCGGTTTCTGAGTAATAATCCAGGTATACATTCGGAAAGGATGTAATCTTATCAAAGATCCGAAATGTCCTGAAATTCGGATGATCCCTCAGATATTTAGCATCCAGATCATACCAGTCCTCCTTGATTACCCAGATAAATTTACTGTCCTGCTCCAGTCGATCGTGATACTTAGCTTCTGTCGGCTCATATATGATCAGGCTCCACAGCATATCGGTCAGCAAATGGACATAATAACCCACATAGAAGCTATATCTGCTGTCACTCCTATGATCCTTTACATATTGATCGTAGAATGCCTCACTTTGTATTCCCCGCTTGCTCTTATCAGGATTCCAATGGGATATTTCTGTCGATGGACTAAACTTACTCCAATCCTCATTCGGCTCCCCACAATCCGGGCCGATATTCCCAACGATGAACTGCTCCGCATCTCCACCGATCTCATCCAGTAACGCATCTGCAACCCGGAAATGTACCATCCATGATGCCATGATTAATCCTCCGTAACAGTGATAATAGGTCTGACTGATAGAATTATATCATTGATAAGTAATGTTGGCAACTTCTTACAAAGGACCCTTAGCTAAGATTTGAAGCAACTTGATACACTCTTACTAAAAGGTTATAATATAAAACAAACAGCATGTCAGGGGCGATACGAATGAAAACCATTGAAGTAGTGGCAGCCATCATAGTCAGGGACAACTTAATATTGGCAACAAAACGTGGATATGGTGACTATATCAACTATTGGGAATTCCCCGGCGGCAAGATTGAAATCGGTGAGACGAAAGAAGAGGCCCTTCTCAGGGAAATCAGAGAAGAGCTTGAAGTTGATATTTCAATTGATGAATTCCTATGTACCGTAGATTATGATTACCCGACCTTTCATCTTACGATGCACTGCTTTATCTGTAGTTTAGTCCGTGGTGAGATTAAGCTTGTGGAACATAATGATGCGAGGTGGCTTTCTCATAATGGCTTAAATACTGTACATTGGTTACCGGCTGACCTAGAGATTATCGATCGCTTAAAATCGGAGTAATCCGCACAAGTCTTACCCCACTACCCCGATCGCCTTCTGCCCGAAGTAATCGAGAGCCGCATTCACTTCCATCAAGTCATAGATCCTTCTCTCGATACAGAACTTAACCACCAGATCCCCGGTATCCCCGTTTGATAGGGAATATCCGGCCAGGCTTAACAACTCCGCCGTCTTGCCCTCATCTAGCTGCAAGGCCAGGCAGAGGGCTAATACCGTTGCCTTTTTAGGCTGGTAATCCTTATCACAGCGGATCTTCGAGAAATGTCTGCGGTCGATCCCGGCACGCTTATAAATCTCTGCATCACTAAGACCAGTCTGATCGATGTATTGTAACAGCTTCGTGCTGAAGGTTTCCTTACTCTTTTGTTTCTTAATGTATTCTTCCAGGTCCTGCTCTTTCGGTTTCTTTGGTGCCTCGGAGGCCCTTGGCGCACTGCGAGAAAAGCATTTTTGAATACTTGGCTCATTTAATCCGAAGGCTGCTGATTCCTCTGCTGATGCTTCACCCCTAGTCTCTATTTCGTTCTTATCTCTGCGGAAGGCACTGAAATCGGGCTCTAACTTATCTACATTTTCAAAATTCTCTTTATTCTCTTTGTTCCTAATACTTCCATCTATGATATGGTGCGGAATCTGCAGCTGCGGTCTGAAGCATGCCTGCTCCTGCATTAGGCAGGGTTCTTCCACCCTATTCTGCTCTATGTATGCTTCCAGTTCACGAAGTAATTGAATATTCAAGGGTACCCCTCCATATTGTCGCCTGTGAAGCGACCATTTTATCGTTCAGACAATATATAATCAACCTATCGAAGCAATCAAACTAAACCAAGTACCCAATCAGAATACTTAGTCAATATATTCTGACTGAATCCAAACATCAACTAAAAGAAAGGAAGTTATCTATGAATCAGAACTTAACCGAAATCATCTTCTTACTTGACCGCAGCGGCTCGATGTCCGGGCTGGCGAACGATACGATCGGAGGCTTTAATGGCTTTTTGAAATCCCAGTGCAAGCTGGGTCAGACCTTACTTACCACTGTATTGTTTGATGACAAATATGAGATTCTGCATAATGGCGTGGATGCCAGTAAGGTGACTCTGACCGAGAAGGAGTACTTCACCCGAGGTTCGACCGCTCTTCTGGATGCGGTTGGTAAGACCATCCTGGATGTCGGCTTCCGCATGTCCCATATCCCGGAAGAGAACCGTCCCGGGAAGATCATCTTCGTAATCACTACGGATGGCCTGGAGAACTCCAGTAGGGAATTCTCTTACGATAGGGTAAGCGATATGATTACCCTGCAGCAGAAAATCTATCATTGGGAATTCATCTTCATGGGCGCGAATATCGATGTAGCAAAGGAGAGCCATAAGCTTGGCATCCAACCGGACCGTGCCTTCCGTTATGAGGCCTCTGAAGAGGGTACTGACCGGATGTATCAGCAGGTCTGTTCCATAGTCAGTGAGATGCGTATACCTAATGAATTCCGTAACAAGAAACGACATTAATCCCCAAATAAAGTTTAGTACTATTTGATCCCTGTGTCAATCACTTTACATAATAATGGAAGCAGGAACATATTCATTCCTGCTTCCTTGTTATGTACTATGAAACCAATTCATCCTTCTCCAGCCCTACGGATTCCTCATACATCTGTTTCACTCTTGACCGATTGGCCAGGAAAACCTCAAGGATATTCGGGTCAAAATGCTTTCCCTTCCCCTCTTCCAGTATACTCATCGATAAATCGAAGGAAAATGCCTCCTTATAGGGACGCTTGCTGGTTAGGGCATCGAAGACGTCCGCAAGCGCTACGATCCTGGCACTTAAGGGAATCTCCAATCCCTTCTTTCCGGCAGGATAACCGGTTCCGTCCCACTTCTCATGGTGACCTTCAGCGATTTCTATACCCAGCCCGAAGAGATGCCTGCCCCTTTTGGCAATATTCTCTTCCGCTGCACGAAGCACTCTGGCACCGTACAGAGTATGCTGCTTCATCTCTTCAAATTCATGTTCGGTCAGTTTCCCCGGTTTCAGCAGAATGCCGTCCCGGATACCGACCTTACCGATATCATGAAGGGGACTGAAGCGCTCGATCTGGTCAAAATACTCCGGTGTAATCTCACCGGGATAGACCTCATTCTCATACAAAAGCTCCGCGATCAGCCTGGAGTACTGCTTCATCCGGTCCAAATGCTCCCCGGTATCCTCATCCCTGGCTTCCGCCAGTTTAGCGAGTGCCAGAATACTGCTGAAGACCAGATCATTGATGAAGATGTTCTGATTAAAGCTGATGGCAATGCTGTTCACCAGTGTCTTAAGGAAATTTATATGCTCTTCCTTATAAGCATCCTTCCGGGTACTGGAGAAGAAGATAATCCCGACCGGCTTATTCGAAACCTTCAAGGGTAAGGTAATAGAGGATCTGATCCCGGACTCCAGAATAACCTGATTATAGGACTTCATCGGTCTCCCCTCACAGTATTGTTCAAGGTCGTTGATAATTCTGGTTTCTCCGGTCTCAATCAGCTTACCGAGACTGGTCTCCGTGACCCGCCAGGTCTGTCCAACAATCCTTTCAGGCATTCCGCTGACCGAACCGTCCGATACACCATAGGAGGCCCGTAACAGCTTCCTGGAATCATCCAGCAGAGCTATTCCGATATAATTGTAGGGGATGATCCGGGAGAAGGTTTTATTAATATAGTTTAAGCTGTCCGAGAAAGAGGAATGGCTGTTCATATCCTCAATCAGGTTAATCAGATTGTTGATCTTCAGAAACATCGTGTTGATCTCTTCCAACACAGGCATAACCTTCTTACCGGTAGGAAGCACCGGTTTGATTTGATAGTGCTCCAACCCGATATCTGAGATCCCCCGGTAAAGGCGATTAAACGGAAGTACTATGAACTTCATCAGGTTAATGATTGCAATAACCGTAATAATACTTAAGATACCAATCAGAAGATAGAACACTGATGCCAAAGCCTGGGAGGTTTCTATCGAATCTGTAAGGATGATCTGCTGAATCTGATCGCACAGCTCCAGAAGCTTCACATTATTAAGGTTGATATAGGTAGCAGCCTCCACCATCTGATCCGTGATATCCTCCGTTTGGATCATGACTTGAATGGACTGACCGAAATTCTCCCATAAAGCTTTGATATCATCCAGGTAGGGTGCCACTTCTTCAATCGAGCTTCTGATATCAATGCGATCTTCTGCAATCTGAAGATATCCCTCCTCCAATGCTTTCAGGGTCATAGTGAACTCGTGTTTTGCATTTCTTATGTTATCTTTATATTCCTTATATTTAGTCCTGACATCAAAGTCAGAATAGCTGATTCTCGCATCCTCCAGATCCCTCATCAGTGCATATAGGCTGCTGGAATCCTTGGCTATCATCTGGGTATACATCCTCTGTCTGCCGAAGATGTTAATAATCAGTTTATCCTCTTTACCCTTCTTGTTTGAAATGTTCTGCAACAGGATAAAGCTGATCAGTACTGAGATGAAAGCCAGTAGGATTCCAAATCCAATTCTCTTTATAAATCCAAGTGAATATCTATTTTTCATAGCTTAGGCCGTTTCCTCCATAGTAAGTTTGAAGTCATAGAAAGCAATACTTAGTTTAGGAGGAAAATGGTCACATGTCAACCTCTTTATTACTTAAATATGGTATCCCTCGCGAAAAACGCCTTTCTTCAGCCTCTCCATGGATGCCCGGTAGAATATCATCTGGGAGATAAAATACAGCACCACGGCTAGGATGGAATTCCGGAAGAAGACTCCGACCATATAGCCTCCACCCAGCATAAAGGTAGTCATATACATGAATACGAAGCCAATCAGAGTACCCAGGATAAGTGGTGAGAAATAAATTAGCTTCTGGGAGGATGCTTGCATCCGGATGAACTCCTTCCTGGTCATTCCGATCTTCGTCAGCCTCTGATAGGACTCCTTAAGGTGCGTCATATCCCCGTATTGCTTAAAGATGAAGATGCTTCCGGCAGCGATGAAGAATAATAACCCCATAAAGCTCGTGAAGAATATCATCATGGCATAGATATTTCTCATCAGGTGATAAGCCTCAAGGAAGGAATCTACCTGAAATAGGGACGAGGTCTGCTGCAAGCTGTTTCTTAAGCCCTCCGTAAACGGAGCAATCTTTTTCCAATCCTCAAAGCTGAACAGATGGGATATTCCGATCCGGTCTTCACCGATCCTCTGCCGAAGCAGATTGTAATCAGCATCATTCATTACAATCGTAATATTGGAGGGAAACGCTCTGTTATGGATGCCCTTCCCCTTGACAGTACCCGCTATCCTATAGTCCGACTGAACGGTCTCAGAATAAAGGGTTAACTGATCCATTCCCACCATTTCCTGATAGCCCGGTGCCAGGGTAGTAATCACCAGAAGGATCTCTCCTTCCGAGACTATATCCTTCTTCTTATTTATCTCTTCATATAGGGTCTCAGAGATAATAGGCTTCTGTACTTCCTCTGTACCGTTATTGCAGTTCAGCACCAGGAACTCATGGTCCACCGTGTCCCTTAACGGGGTTTCTGATTCTACCAGCAGCTGATCAAGCTTCCCCTGCTCCAGGCTATTGATGCCATTCCATTCTGTATATTCTATCTGTGCTATGCGTTCCCCTTCAGACAGTCTGTCTGCCAGAGAGTAAAGAGAAATCGGCGATGCTACGAAGAAGATAATCATAGCACTGAGGATACTAAGAACAAATAATATCCTTCTGTTACTTGCAAAGCTATATTCAATCTCGTTATCACTCAGAATCTTTCCGTAGTACCTGTTCTTATTCTTCGCCCTGTAATGATAATACAGGTTCCAGCCCTGGGAAATCAACAGGTACATGGACGGAAATGCTGCTGCCGCATAAACCAGATACATATAGAGCTTATCTGAGAAATGCTTATCCCTCATCAGAAACAGCATTGTAACCGAGGCACCCAGGAATACGATTAATGCTATCACCGCCGTAAGAAGTCTCACTTTCCCATGGTAGCCTTCCTTCCTGCTCTTCATCAGCTTTACGATGCTGAGCCCTAGAATCCGCCTTCTGCTTGTCAGAACTGCAGTAGCATAAATCATCAGGAATACCAGAAGGGTAACGAGAAAGCTCATGGAATTCAACTCATACCTAATCGGGGCTTCCCCTATCAGCTCGCTGATGATCAGAAAGAACAGCCGGGAGAACAATGCTCCCGAGAGCATCCCGATCACCATGGAGGTAAGCAGGATCAACATATTTTCCATCAGTACGATCCGGCTGATGTTCTTCTTCGTCAGCCCAAGGGTCATGAACAGGGCGAATTCACTGTTTCTTGATTTCACAAAGGAACTATGGGCATAGTTGATAAAAAACACGGAGAACAGAAATACCGCCACTACGGACATATATACCAGCGAAAAGAATCCATCCTTATCAGCCTGCTCCATAAAGCTTCTGTTGAACAAGATCGAAGAGTAAATAAAGAAGATCATGATCGTGAAGCTGCTGCAGAAGAAGAAGGCCAGGTACTTTCGAATATGGGTAGTAAAATTCTTAATAACTACATTCTTAAAGGTCATGGCCATCACACTCCAATACTGCCAGACAATCTAATATCTGGTCGAAGAATTCTGCCCTGGTACCCTTCCTTACGATCTCCATATTCAAGGCTCCATCCTTAACAAAGATGATCCTTTTACAATAGCTTGCCGCAAATGCATCATGGGTTACCATCATGATCGTAACCTTCCGTTCTTCATTCATCTTCTCAAAGCTGGTCATAACCGCTTTGGAGGATTTCGAATCCAGGTTACCGGTCGGTTCATCCGCGAAGATGATCTCCGGGGAATTGATCATGGCACGGCAAACTGCGGTCCTCTGCTGCTGTCCTCCTGATACATGATAAGGATATTTTTCTGAGATCATGTCTATCTCCAGGAACCGCATCAGCTCCATACTCTTTCGTTCCATCTCCTCCGGGGCTTTCTTCTCCAGAATCAACGGGAGCATTACATTCTCCTTCAGGGTAAGACTGTCCATCAGGTTAAAATCCTGGAAGACGAAGCCCATCTTCTGTCTGCGGAATAATGCCATCTCCTCGTCGGACATCTCCTCCAACACTTTCCCGCCAATCTTTACACTGCCTGCCGTAGCCTCATCAATTCCGCTTAAGATATTTAAGAGAGTTGACTTTCCGCTTCCGGAAGGACCCATCACCCCGATAAATTCTCCCTCTGCTACCTGGAGGCTAACACCCTTAAGTGCTTGAACAGAACTCTCATTCTCCTGAGAGCCATAATACTTAATTAAGTTTTCTACTTTTAATACATTCATATTTTCCAACTCCTTTCATCCCCATTGTAGCTGCTTCGGGTGAAATCAGAAATCGATTTGCCTGACGAAGTCTTACAGTTTTGAAAGGTTTCCCCTTGATGTATCAATGTAATTACCTTATTTTTCAAGACTATGAGTCATTTACTTTACACTATAATATATCTTTACCGTGGTGCCTGCACCCACGGTCGATTGTACTTCAATCCGGTGGTTCAGCTTCCTTGCAACCGCATCGGCAATATATAATCCAATTCCGGTAGCATTACGGTTCTCCCTGCCATTCTCCCCTGTGAAGAAGGGCTCGAAGATACGGGGCAGGTCATATTCCGGAATCCCGATTCCTTCATCCCGGATAGCCAAGCAGAGTCCCTGCTCCTCCTGTTCAAGTGTGATATAAACCTTCTCCTCCCTCCGGGAGTACTTGACCGCATTGGAGAGGAACTGCTCCAGCATTAGCTTATGCCATTTTCGGTCAGAGAAAACGACAGTCTCCTCAGCCCTGATCTGAAGCACAGGAAAAACATGATGGATCACAAAATGATTCTTCATCCCGGTAATGATCATCGGAAGCTCCTCTGCCAGCTCCATCCGTTCAGGTACATAATCCTTCGGAAAGTTCTCAAGCCGGATCAGGCTTAACAGCTGGTCCACTCCGGAAGCAAGCTTCTCATTCTCCTCTGCGATGCTTTTTATGGCCTCACCTGCCTCAGACGGTTGTGTCATTTCCCTCTGAGTCATGAGATTAATCACGGAGATAGGGGTCTTCAGATTATGGACCCATTGGGACAGGAAATGCCTCCAGGCTTCATTTTCTGCCTTCATGGCGTGAAGCTCTCTGATATACCGCTGATGAATAGCCTGGATCACACGGTTGATTTCCCTCTGCTCCTCAGTCCTCGGGAGGAGGTCATAGTTCGGATTATGGATACTCTTCCCGATCCTTTTACGGAATCCGAAATACCGGTAGCTGCTGATTGCTGCCAGTATGGCAAAACCATAGAGCCCAATCGTAAGCGGGTATACGAGTTCCGCCTTCCCATCCGTGCTGACCTGATAGAACATGATGATACATAGCATAAATACAAGATAAATCAGTGCATAAATCCAATGATCCATGATGTATTTAATTAAGGTTTTCTGTCTCATATCCATCCTCTCCGGCTCCCCATTCCAACAGATATCCGGTACCCCTGATAGTTTTGATTGCCTGTCTTATCCCGAGTTCCTCCAGCTTTCCCTTTAACCTTGTGATATTTACGGTCAGGGTATTATCCTCGACAAAGGTCTGGTCATCCCATAGCTCCATTAAGAGCTCCTCCCTGGTGACAATCGCATGATTCTTCTCCAACAGCTTCTTCATCAGCTTGTATTCATTCTTACTCAGTTCCTGTTCCCTGTCCTGATAGGACATACGGAAATTATTCGGGTTTATGCTCAGTCCACCCACACCGGTCAGGCCAGATTTCTGATTCGAGTATTCCCCATAGGCTCGGCGCAGTGCTGCCTTGATCTTCGTCAGGAGCAGTTCCATATGGAAGGGCTTCACCAGATAATCATCCGCTCCCAGCTCCAGCCCCATGATCTGCTCCATATCGGAATTTCTCGCCGATACGATGATCACCGGTACGGAGGTCTTCTTCCGAATATAGCGGCACAGATAAAAGCCGTCCAGGTACGGCAGATTGATATCCAACAGAATGAGGTCAGCCTCCGCCTCGGTAATCTCCCTCTCTACCTCCTTGAAATTATGGATCAGGATTACCTCATACTGATATCTCTCCAGGTATTCCTTCATCAGAAGCTTCAGCTTCGTATCATCCTCAATCATCAGAATTCTTGTCCTGCTATCCTCTCTTGCCATGCTATCCCCCATTTCTCTCCTTATCCTGTTCACCCTCTTGCAGTTGATTCTAATCCTGCTGTTTCATTCGCATTGGATCTGCCTACGGCTCAGCTCTGACTGCTATTTTCTTTCCCTGCTTTATTCTCGTTATCCATAATCCCTATTCTTCCTAATTATAACATTTATGCCATCTTTGCACAATGCAGCAGGAATCTTCCCGCGAATTATTAGTGACGATAACATTCGGTTGATAGATGAGAGGTTAAGTGGTAAAATTTGCTTCAAGAAAACAATCTCAACGGAGGAACTCATATGACTGATATAGAAGCAATCAACTTAAGATATTCCAGAAGAAGCTACCTGGACACGCCGATACAGGCTGCCCACCTGAAGCACCTGACGGCATCCATTGCACAATATAATGAAACAAGCGGTCTCCACATTCAATTGATTGAGGACGGCAGCAATTCTTTCAAAGGTCTGTTAAAAAGCTACGGGATGTTCAGCGGAGTAAGAAGCTTCTTCGCTCTGGTCGGGAAGACCGGGGATGCTAATCTGAAGGAGAAAGCCGGTTATTATGGTGAACTCCTGGTCCTGGAGGCAACGAAGCTTGGTCTGGGCACCTGTTGGGTGGGCGGAACCTACGACAGGAAGCATTGTCCCTGTACAGTTCAGGAGGATGAAACACTGGTCTGCGTCATTCCCGTCGGCTATTCACAGGAGAAACAGGATTTTCGTGAGAAGCTGATTTATAGAGCTACTCATCGCAAGTCGAAGCCCCTGGAGGAGTTCTATACTACCGATTCACAGGTTCCGGACTGGTTTCTGTCCGGAATGGAGGCGGTAGGGAAAGCACCCTCCGCTGTAAACGCTCGTCCGGTCCATGGGGAGTACCGTTCCGGTAAGGCAACCCTCTTCATTAAGGATCCGGGACAGTACCGGCTTGTCGACCTCGGTATCGCTAAGCTTCATTTCGAACTGGGAGCGAAAGCCTGCCCTACGGGTTCCATGACAGGAAGCTTCCCGCCGGGAACTCCCGCAGAATTTAAGACAGTGTAAATCCTTATCGGAATATTTATTAAGGAAACAATCAGTACGGCTTATCTTAATGTGGCGAATATGAGATGATCAGAAAGGAGTGATATCCCATGAAACAGAAGGCAGCTTATGGAGCTTACATGTTAATCAGTGCTGCAATGCTGGTCTGCGGTTACTTCTTCGAAAATCCCTTCAGAGAGCGAAAGCTTCTTCTGGGCTTACTAATCTTTTTGTATCTGGTCTGTCTGACCGGGCATTTTATTGTGAGGCAAGCTTACCTTCGTAATGGGGCATTACTCGCTCTGATCTTTTTACTTGTCGGTCTGGAATTCACTTCGAAATATGCAGTAAATTATTTTTATCACAGCCTGTATCTGCTTCAGCTGTTGCTGATCATCTTCCGTTACGGTAGGCACAGGGCTTTGTCCTACAGCATCCTGCTCTCCCTCTGCTCCTTTATCAAGTTCGGTGAGCTTCTCGTGATTCAACCCAGTACCGGCAACATCGCCATGTCCACCTTCTTTGCCGTGACTCAGGTGCTCTTAATCCTCGTGTTTTCCCTCTACCGGGAATTCCGGGAGGAAAGCATCCGGAATAAGGAGCTGTATGACGAACTCTTAGTCACGAATCTTCAGCTCAAGCAATATTCGGAGGAGCTGAAGCACCTGACGAAGCTTCAGGAACGCTCCAGTATCGCCAGGGATCTCCACGATACGCTGGGTCATGAGTTGACGGGTCTCATCATGCGGATGGAGATGGCCTCCAGGCTGATGGAGCAGGATCCGGTGAAAGGGCAGGGTATGCTGGAGGAGGCCAAGACTGCTGCCCGTGACAGCTTAAGCCAGGTAAGGGCCATTGTGAATACCCTGAAAACTGATGAGGAAATCTCCTGGACCCAGAGCAGCATGAAGGAGCTGACAGAACATTTCAGCAGTATGACCGGAGTCAAAATTACTTATGAGAATTCCGGTGAGGGGCCTGCCAGCCCGGCCACCGGTCTTGCGCTTTACCGCCTGGTACAGGAAGCCCTGACCAATGCCGTCCGGCATGGGAAGGCAACAAAGGTGGGAATCCGGATCGGTTATGCACAGGATGGGGTAAGCTTTGAGATTGAGGATAACGGAAAGGGCTGCCCGGAAGTCAACTATGGGAACGGGATTAAGGGGATGTTCGAACGGATCACTGCCCTACATGGGGATCTGAAGGTAGATGGTTCCAAGGGCTTTCGGCTGAAGGGCTTCATCCCTTATTCTTAAGAACCGGATAATCAACAGAATCGCCTATAAACCATCATAAATTCCACAGACAGAGGAAGATCGCAGCTCATAACATAAACAAAAGAATACCGGAGAAGTAATAAAGTTCATAATAAAACGGGGAATAAATAAAAGGGGTGGGCGTATTGATTAAAGTATTAATAGCCGATGACCAGGCATTGATGGTCCAGGGGCTCTCCATGATCCTGTCACAGGAGAAGTCCATTGAGGTCGTGGGAGCAGCCGTTAACGGAGAAGAAGCAGTTACCTTCTGTAAGGTCCATCCGGTGGATGTTGTTCTGCTGGATATCCGTATGCCTGTGATGGATGGGGTCGAGGCAACATTAAAGATCAAAGAAATCAACGAAGATATCAAGGTCCTGGTATTGACTACCTTTAATGATGATGCTTACATATTCGGGTCCTTAAAGAACGGAGCCTCCGGATATCTTCTGAAGGATGCCCTTCCGGAGGAGATCCTTCAGGGAATCCTTACCGTATACCAGGGTGGGACCTTAATCAATCCGGAGGTTGCCACGAAGGTCGTAAAAAGGCTCTCGGACAAGGCTCCGGAGGAAGCTTCGGATCCAAGGCTTACCGGGCTTACAGCCAGAGAACTGGATATCTGCCATCTGTTGGCGGAAGGCCGCAACAATAAAGAAATCTCCGAGAACCTCTTTATCAGCGAGGGCACCGTGAAAAATAATATCACCAGAATCCTTGACAAGCTAGGAATCCGTGACAGGACCCAGCTTGCTTTGTTTGCTGTAAAGAACAGAATATAAATCGTGCCAAAAGTCACTACTGAATCGTGACCTCAGATACATGCAGGAAACTTCTGTCTGCCATATACTTTGTGGAAAGGACGGAGGAGAAGCTTTCCGTCTTAATACGAATCATTTCAGCACCTTTAATTTACTGCTGAAAAGTAAGGAGTTGTATATGAAGAGATTACTTATCCTTCTATTGCTCACAGTATTCTGTCTCTCCGGATGCTCCGGCGATGCTCTTACCGGTTATACGGATGCTCTTAAGAAGACCGGTTCCATCCGGGGGGGCAAGCTGCAGGTCGATACCGCCGTAGATATGGACTTTAACCTGGATAACCTGACTGTAGAGGAGATTAAGGATATTAAGTATCTGGAGCACATGGATTTTTCCTGTGAGGTTACTTATGATGACAGTGAGGATAACAAGAAAGCCATGGCTGAGTGCTACGGAAATGTCGGAGGTCTGGGATTAGATGCCAAGGTCTATGTGAACGGGGACCATGTCGATCTGTACCTTCCGATGCTCGGCGGATATCTAAATCTGACGGAAGCTGCATATCAGGATAAACTGGAGGCCAGCCAAAAATTCGGTGAATTGTTTGAGCCCCTGATCAACAAATTCCTGGCGCTGCTGACCACGAAGGATATCATCAAGGGAAAGCGGACCTATATTACGACAGAGGACGGACAGATCAAAACCACTGTTTATACAGTTCAGGTGAACGAGGATCAGATGCTTGGGCTGATAGATGAGACCATCCGCATCATGGAGAGCGGGAATATCAATATAGGCGAGCTCCTGGGCATGGAGATAGATATCAAAGATGTAATAGAGGCCATGCAGGACTGGAAAGAGTATTTTATCCTGTCCGGCTTCTCTTCCACTGCTTATGTGGATTTTGACGGCCGATTGGTCATGCAGGACTATCAAATGGAGATGACCTTTAAGGATGCTGATACGACGAAAGGACCGGTACGGATTAAGATTTCGGGGAAGGTTACGTTCAGCGGGCTCGGTGAAGCACAGGAAATTGAGCTGCCGAAAGTAACTCCGGATATGTATGTAGAGGAAGGATGGGAGGAGCTATGGAATTAATCAGGGTGGAACATATCAGTAAATATTTTAAGAAGATTAAAGCAGTCGATGACATCAGCTTCGGTGTGAATAAAGGGGAGATACTGGGGCTTCTGGGACCGAACGGAGCCGGAAAATCAACGACCATCTCCATGATCTCAACACTCCTAAAACCGGATTCGGGTGGCATCTTCTATGCGGATACCAATATTCTGCAGAAGCCAAAGGTCATTCAGGAGAGCCTCGGGTATGTGCCCCAGGAAATCGCCCTGTATCCGATGCTTACCGGTAAGGATAATTTGTCCTTCTGGGGACGGAATTACGGTGTGAAAGGGGAGCAGTTGAAGAAGAAAATCGATGAGATTTCCGAAATCATCGGAATCAGGGACCGTTTGAAGGATAAGGTTAAGACCTACTCCGGCGGTATGAAGCGAAGGCTCAATATCGGAGCTGCCCTTCTCCATGATCCCGAACTCATCATCATGGATGAACCCACCGTAGGAATAGACCCCCAATCCAGAAAGCATATCCTGGATACAGTACTGGCCTTGAATAAACAGGGCATGACCGTAATCTACACCAGCCATTATATGGAGGAGGTGGAATACCTTTGTGACCGGATCTGTATCATGGATCAGGGTAAGATCATTGCGGACGGAACGAAAGCACAGCTGATCGAGCAATATGACAAGACCCGGGGAATTAAACTGAAGACAGAATCTAACGGCCCTGAG
>JAEZJW010000193.1 GCA_023415595.1 Bacillota bacterium | reverse complement strand
AGTCTCTTGGATTCGGAATCTCTACCGTTCTTGGTAGAACCAACACCCTTCTTATGAGCGAAAAATTGAAGGTTCATTCTTAACATAGTTACACCTCCTAAATTCAATGTTTACGTTACTGTGATTTAACCTGGGTAAGCTTCACGTATTTCCTGTAACTCTCACTCACTCCCTGAAGTCCTAATGCCAGGGAATTAAGCAGCAGGCTTACGTTATTACTAACCGGTGAAACCACATGGAATTCTATATAACCCGTATCCTCATCCTGTTCCAGCCGGAACTGATCGGAGGTAAATTGCTCTATAGAATTTATGGTATTGATTACCAAGGCTGATACTGCGGAACATACAATATCGCTTCCGGCTTCTGCATATCCGGAATGACCTGAGACCACAAAGCCTGTAATCAAATTCTCTGCATTTTTATAAATGGCGATATTAATCATATACCATTACCTATGCATTAATCTTGTCAATCTTAACCTTGGTATATGCTTGTCTATGGCCGTTCTTCTTGTGATATCCGGACTTTCTCTTGTATCTGTAGACAATCACTTTTTTATGCTTGCCTTCTTCAACAACAGTAGCCGTAACCTTAGCGTTAGCTACAGTAGGGTTACCTACTACTAAATCGCCGTTGTTAACTGCAAGTACCTGATCAAAAGTGTAAGTTGCTCCTTCTTCTAAACCAAGCTTCTCTACTTTAATGATATCGCCTTCCGCTACTTTGTACTGTTTACCACCAGTTGCAATAATTGCGTACATATGGCACCTCCTATTATCATTACTCGCCAATTGCGGTGTCCGTAATACACGGAGCTTAAACCTCATTGTGCGGCACACTAAGTTATGTTAACATAATGAAATTGGTTTGTCAATGAATATTTTATCTGAAATGGCATCCGTAAGCAGAAATACTGCTATCCTACATGCAAACAGAGTATTCTTGTACACACCTCCAAAATATAACCAGAGGACATGTAATAAGAATACTCTGCCTGAATTACTTAGTAATTATGTAATAATGAATTATTGAACTCCATTTGCTTCATCAAGGAATGGCTGCCATAATCCCTGTGTCTTTTCAATCAGTTCTACCGGTGTAGCTGCACCTGCATCAAGATCATAGGTAATAGCTGCTCCAATATCAATACCGGTAACTAAAGTAGTAAGAGAAATGGTACCATGTTCCGGCTCATAGAACAGAGGTAAGGTTTCATCAACTGCTCTGGTATCTCTGAATCTGGAATACCAATTGGTTCTCCAGTCTTCATCTTCATAACCGGGTGTAACATTCGTATACAGGTTGTAAGCAAAAGCAATATTCTCTGCCTGTTCCTTCTCTAAGGTAACCGGCATTACTGCTACGTTCTCTGAGAATACTGTCATCATCTCGCCCTTAGGTCCCTTAGGGAAGATTACAAAGCCCCAATCATCCTCCATGTCCTGCCAGGTACTAACCATGTATTGCTCAGCACACTGCATGGCAACCTTACCTTCATGGAAGGTAGAGATAAACCAATCCCAGTTGGATTCTTCCGGACGAGGCATATGATAACCTTTGTCGTAGATGCTTCTGCCCCATTCAAGAGCTTCAAGGAAATTAGGCTCATTAGTGGCATTATAGAACTTACCGTCCTTAGAACCGATAAATTTAGCATCATTAGAGAATACGCAGCCTCTGAAGAAGTCAACCGAGAAGCTGGAGATACCGTAAACATCCATAACACCATCATTATTCGTATCGCGGGTCAGCTGTTTTGCGAGATCTTCCAGTGCCTGCCAGGTCCACTCATCCTTCGCCTGCAGATCATAGGGCAGATCCGGATTAATACCTGCTTCTTCGAACAATCTCTTGTTCCAGAATATACCAAGCCTTGGTTCCGGTTTGCCAGATGCCATACCATAGGTATTATCACCTAAGGTCATAAATTCCTTCACCTGAGGATTCCACTTTTCTTCTGTGAAATCAAAGCTTTCCAGAGTATTCAACGGATAAAGGAGTCCCTGGGATAAAGGAGCTGCAATAAACCTGTTGTCCATTATGAATACATCTGCTGCAGGTTCACCTGCCATAATGGAAGAAACCACGATTTCCTGATACTCCTGCCAGGATCCCAGATTAACAGGGGTAATTGTAAAATTATACTTCTCCTGGAATTCCTGTCTGTATGCCAGGGTATCCTCTTCCCTCGTGTCCTTAGGCGGAGCATTGGGATCGGTTGTCCACCAGTCAGCCACAGTAACTGTTATTCCGCCTAAATCCTTAGGAACTTCCGTAGGTGTAGGGGAAGGAGTTGCAGTAGCTTCTGCCGGGGCAGCCTCGGTCGGAGCAACGGTCGGATCAGCTTTCGTTTCCTTGGTCTTGCCTCCGCATGCAGTCAGCATGGACATAATCATAGCAGCAGCCAAAACCAGCCCGATTACTTTTCTAAAACTTTTTCTCAAAAAAACACCTCCTACATTAATAGTAATTACATTTTACCATAAAATTGAATAAAAATATATCCTTTTCAGGCATATTTATATCTTATTATTAGTCAAAATGTAGTACAAAAGAGGACAAAATAGATAATGCTTTGTATATTATTATTCAAATCACAGGATTTTTATATGATAATAACGTTGAAATTGCTAATCCATATCCTTTTTTAGGGCACGGATGACAGGTACCATGATGGCGGCAACGATTCCGGAAGAAAAGCCGGTATTATACAGATTCATCCCACCATGCAGGATACCAACGCTTAAGACGACAGAGGAATTGATAAAGCCTGCCAGGATACCGAGCTTCCAGCCAAAAACACCTGAAATCGGGGCAAGCGAAGTTCCGAACAGGGCAGCAAGTAACAGCCTTGGATCATCTATAGCCCATATCTTTGTGACTACTCCGATAAAGACACCTAAGATTACGGGTATGATATTCCTTGCATGCTTGCCATAGGCTCCAAAGCCTGCGATGGTCAGAATACCGCCGATGGTAGGTCCGTTAAGGGATCCGCCTACAGCAAGAACATAGCCCATTCCGATAAAACCGTTCAGACCCATGTTAATCAGGCTGATACCGAAGCCCTCCGTGCGGATAAAATCGCTGACCAGACGGCCGTCCCTCCTCAGAAGGTGGCCCATCCCCTGAAAGGATCTGCCGTTTAGGAGAAACCCTGTTACTAGAAAGGATAAAAATAAGATGGATAAAAAGATACTCAGAACGAGATTATTACCTGTACTCCAGATTAAGTTGACTCTTGTTTCGAAGCCATAAGAAACGGACAGTGCTACTGCCACTGTTCCGATGATGCCGGCAGCAAAACCGACATTATAAAGATTAAAACCATGGTGGAACGAAAATACGTGAGCAGATAACGGGGGCAGAACAAAACCTATCAGACTGCCAATCAGAAGAGCCAATAGTAATCTGAGCCAAAAGGGCTGCTCTAGATGGAACAGCAGCTCAGTGACGGCAGGAGCCATACTGGTTCCCAGAAGAGCCGTATTGACATGGTCAGAAAAACGTTCTTTCCTAACCTTAGCATATAGAGCTACTCCAATGATGATTACCCATACATTCACGATATTCTTACCGAACAGCGCAAAACCGGACATAAGGAATATGGCAACGATGGATCTTCCGTCCACTTCGATTTTCAGCAGACATAGCAGTAGAATGGATGCCATAGTAAGCAGCCCTGCATTCACGAAGCATGCACCCAGACCTCCAACCTCGATATAGTCTGTTATCAGAATGTCCGGACTTATGATAATAGAGTGTAATCCCTTTAAAATCGTATTTGGCTGATCCATCAATAAACCAAACAAAAGTAAGGAGAAAGCATATATCGTAAGGAATATGTACTTTGTTCTGTTTGTTACATCGGATTTTGTCTGAGTATTCTGCTCCTGGTTTTGTATAGTAACCCCTCCTGTAATGTTTTTTCTGTTATGCTTATACTGCTATGCTTATTCTGTTATGCTTATTCTGTTATGCTTATTCTGCTATGCTTATTCTCTGTTATGCTTATTCTGTTATGCTTATTCTGTTTTATTTATTCTATTAAGAGTATTCTGCAAAGTTTATTCTATTTTGTTTATTTTGCGAAGTAATATTCTGTTATGCTTTATTCTGCTATATCATATAGCTCTGCCCCAATATAGGATATCAACTGATCCCTTGGTATGCAGAGCTGACAGCCCCGCACCCCTGCACTCACTGTGATTTCATCATATAGGATTGCTGTCTCATCAATATAGGTGGGGAATTTCTTCTTCATCCCGATTGGGGAACAGCCGCCGCGGATATAGCCTGTTGTATTCAGAAGCTCCTTCACCGGAAGCATTTCAATCTTCTTATCACCGATGGCAGCTGCAGCTTTCTTCAGATTCAACTCCAGATTTACAGGAATACAGAATACAATAAAGCCTTTCTTCTCCCCCTTAGCCACGAGAGTTTTAAATACCTGTTCCGGCGGCATACCGATTTGCTCCGCCACATGCTCACCACCGAGATTATTCTCATCCACTTCATATTCCATCGCCCGGTATGATATTCCGGCCTGCTCCAGAAGGCGCATCACGTTCGTTTTAATCATCTTACTGTTCCATATCCTTTCTCAGGATACCCCTACCCGAATTCTTGTTCCTTCACTTCAATCCCCGATCTGTTCATGGAGGGGCTTACGAACCTTCTTCCTCGTAACCTCCACCAGACCCAAAGCAGTCATATCCACTAAGGTTGTTTTGACAGGGTCCAGCTTGAAATAAGCCTCCAGCTCCTCCATGAGAAGCTCCTTATCCTTCTTCAATTCCATATCAATAAAATCAATAATGATAATCCCGCTTAGGTTCCTAAGACGGATCTGCTTTGCAATCTCCTTCGCGGCTTCTCTGTTCACCTTTAAGAAGGTCTCCTGAACCTTCTTCTTACCCGCAACTGCCTTACCTGTATTCACATCGATGACTGTCAGTGCTTCCGTCGGCTGGATGATCAGTGTTCCCCCTGATTTCAGCCAAACCAAAGGCTTCAGTGCCTCCTTCAGCTTATCACTGACCCCATACAGATTAGTCAGGCTTAAGGTAGGGTCCTCATAATATTTAAGCTTCCCGATATCCTCTGACTGGTATTTCTCCAGATACTCCCTGATATGACCATAGAGCTCTTTATCATCGGTAATAAATTGATCCACATGATCGGCATATCCGTCCCTGATATCGCAGATATAATTCGGAGGAGTACTGTACAGCAGGGAGAACCGGCTCTGATGGACACCATAGGAACGGATCTGTTCATAAGCTTCCCTAAGCTCCTTTAGCTCCTTTAATATTACCTCCTCCGGAGTATAGGCTGCATTTGTTCTAATTATAAAACCGCAGTCCTTTAGTTCCTGCCGCTTTAATATCTCCTTCAGTCTTTGGCGCTCCTTCTCATCCTCAATCTTGGAAGATACGCCAAGGGTTGTTTTTCCATAGGTCAGAGCTACATATTTACCGGTCAGATTGATATTGGAGGTTACCACAGGGGCTTTGGTTTTAATATCCTCCTTGATGACCTGGACTATCAGCTCATCCCCGGTTTTCACCGTTATCTCCCCGGTCCGGTCGGATTGTCCGCTGCCCCCGTTCGCCATAATCGGACAACGGTTCTCTGACATGGAATAATAGCACATCCTGCCTTCAGCTATCTCTATAAAAGCGGCATTGATGTTCTTAATGATATTCTTTACCTTGCCAAGATAGATATTCCCCAGGATTCCTTCCTCCTGCGCAGCATTGACTGACACCTGCACCATATTGCGGCCCTCAAAGAAGGCCGATATGATCTTGTTCTCCTGCTTTGTTATCACAAGCTTCTGTTCCATATCCTGCTCCCGTTGATATTCATTCTATTTTCATTGGTACGGTCCGGTGGATGATTGCCTATATTGTTAAATTATCCTTTTCCAATGAGTGTCCGACAACATATCCTTTATCTATCCAGATCATCCAGTGGGATCAGTTTACCACCGAACTCATCTCTGGAATAGACCTCCAGCCTATGAACCTGCCATGCAAAGCCCGGAAATTCAACTCCGATATGGTTAAAAAATGCCTCCATCACAAGCTCCGGTTTCAGATTCGCTGAGCTGCCCGTAGCCAACTGAAGATAAACCCGAATACCGTTTCTATAGACATCAGCAACACTTATTGGTATTCCTGCTTCAGAACTCAGAGGGAAGCCACTTTCCGCTTCTCCGGATAATTGCTGCAGAGTCTTCTCCTTCAGCTCCTCATATTCCTCCGATGTAAAGGCCACTAAGGTGATCATCGGTTTAATATCCACAGCTTTCTCACTCGTCTTCGTCTTCTTGTCAATCACGATCCCTTCGGCGGTATAAAACTCCCGAAAGGCCCGGCTGAACTTCTCCTGCGTATTGATCAGCTCAGGAACCGCAGAACCATCCTTTAAGGATACGAGATAATCGGCAGAGGCAACCTGCGCCATGGCGGTTACATTTTTCTGATTCTCTTCCCTCTCCTTCAGGAACTTATACCCGATGATCCTAAAGCCCTCGGTCATCACCGTATTTAAGCGATTTACCATGATCTCCGGTGAATCTGAGGATTTTAGCTCCACGTCCAAATATTCCCCGTCACTGGTAAGACCGACTCCTAACGGAGCAGCAAAGGACATGATCTGATGAGGGCTGAAGCCCTTCGAATATTCGTTATCGAAGCCGGCCCGACGGAACGCTTTCTGAAAATATCTCATGACATCCAGATGTCCGATGAACTTCATAGCTCCGTATTTCTGAAATTTAATCCTTACCTTCATACGGCACCTCCATCAAAGCATACTCCGCCGCCGAAGGCTTTCGCCCCGCAATTATAGCAGGTCTGCCTGCAGTTCGGAGTTACAGTCTCTCCCTTAGCCCGCTTATATTCCCGAAGCAGGAACTCCTTCGTTACCCCGGTATCAATGAAATCCCAAGGGAAGATCTCCTCCTCGCTTCTTTCTCTACTGTTGTAGAATTCTATAGAGATACCATTCTTCTCGAAAGCTTCCATCCATTTCTCATAGCTAAAATGCTCACTCCAGGAATCATAGAGACAGCCTGCGCGGTAAGCATCTAGAATCACCTTGCTCAGCTTACGGTCCCCTCTGGCAAGTACACCTTCCAGAACACTTAACTCCGCTTCATGCCAATTGAATTTGATGCTCTTCTTATTCAGCTGTTCATTGAACTTCGTCCGTAAGAAACGTTGCTTTGCCACATATTCCTCAGCGGTATCCATCCTGGACCACTGGAACGGGGTAAAGGGTTTCGGTACGAAGAAGGAGGTGCTGGAAACGATACTTACCTTGCCGTTCCTCTGATCCTTCGGTATCTTGTAGTATTCTCTGGCAATCAGCTCGGAAAGGATCGCGATTCCTTCGATATCCTCCATTGTTTCCGTCGGAAGGCCCATCATAAAATACAGCTTAACACGGTTCCAACCACTCTGGAACGCTTCAAATGCGCCCTTAAGGATGGCTTCTTCAGTAAGACCTTTGTTAATAACATCCCTGAGGCGCTGTGTTCCTGCCTCCGGCGCAAAGGTCAGACTGCTTTTTCTGACATCCTGGACCTTACCCATGACATCCAGAGCAAAGGCATCGATTCGTAAAGAAGGTAAGGAGATATTCACACCATTCTGACCGAATTCTTCTATTAAATAATACACCAACTCCTGCAGCTTAGAATAATCACTGGAGCTTAAGGAACTGAGGGAGATCTCCTCATGTCCGGTGGACTGCAGCATCTCATGGGCACAACGCTTCAGATATTCCAGATCCCTCTCGCGGGTTGGACGGTAAATCATACCTGCCTGGCAGAAGCGGCAGCCTCGGATACAGCCTCTCTGAATCTCCAATACTACACGGTCTTGGGTTGCTTTGATGAAGGGAACCAGGGGCTTGGTCGGATAATAGGCTTCACTTAAGTTCATTTCCACCTGTTTCTTGACCTTATCCGGTGCAGAAGGGTCCTTCTTCATAAAGCTTAGAATGGTTCCGTCTTCCTTATATCTCACATCATAAAGGGATGGCACATACATTCCTTCAATCTGTGCCACTCTTCTTAAGAACACCTTGCGGGATAAGCCTTCCTTCTTACATTCCTTGTAGAGGTCGAGTATCTCGTTATAAACAGTTTCCCCCTCTCCGATATAGAAGAAATCGAAGAAGTCTGCAATCGGCTCCGGATTATAGCTGCAGGGCCCGCCGCCGATGACGATCGGATCCTCTTCTGTCCTGTCCTTCGCATAAAGCGGTATCTGTGACAGCTCCAATACCTGCAGGATATTCGTATAGCTCATCTCATACTGCAACGTAATTCCAAGAAAATCAAAATGCTTCACCGGTTCCTGGCTTTCCAGTGCAAACAGGGGGATATTGCGTTCCCTCATCAGCTTGTCCAGATCCACCCACGGGGAATAGACCCGTTCACACCAGGTATCCTCCCTACGGTTTATAATATCATATAATATCTGAATTCCCAGATGGGACATTCCTATCTCGTAAACATCGGGGAAGCACATGCAAAACCGCATCTCCACCTCGTTCGGGTCCTTCATCCGCACGTTTACCTCACCGCCGATATAGCGTGCAGGCTTTTCCACGGACAATAGGATATCATCCGTCAATGCTAATCTTCTCATTCTGTTAGTCCTTTCCTTATTTCTAACCGTTATTATAACTGAAAAGGAGAGAAAATACAACGAACAATCCGTGAAGGCTTCCAAGCTTTTATTCATGAACTTCCGTACGGATAAATGAGCCCATTTTCATAGGAAGATGTTAGCAGTACCGTAAAACAAGCTAAATTTTCGGGAGTTTCTGCATGCGTCAATTACGTTTCGCTTCTCCCTGATAATTTCGCCGGTCGCTCGCGAAACGAACTAGCATGCAGAAACCCACTCGAAAATTGGCTAATCGTTTTACGGTACTGCCCACACCCCCTATGAATGGGCTCACTTATCCTGACTATTGTCAACCTCATATTTCGTTTCTGAATATCTCCCACGATTTAGTCTGCATCGCATCAAGTATCTACCTATGGCGACTCAACACTTCCATATACAGATTCCCTTTCCGATTAAAGGTCATCTGCCGTAGGACGGATAAAACATCTCCATGAGCTTGGCCATTGCTTCGTTCGGCAGAATGACAGGAGATATTTCAATTACCTCCTGATAGTATTCTGCATGAGGAGCAAATACTCTGTCGAAGCTTTCTCTCGTATCAGCTTCCCAGATATTAATTCCCACCGCAGGATCCTCCTGCAAGCAATGGGTCGATTTCAGACAGCTCTTATCCAGCTCTCCGGACTTAAGCTTGGCACCCATTTCCAGCATCTTGCTTGTATCAATTCTTACCTTCACATAAAAAAGCATAACTAAAACCTCCTTATTTTTATATCCATTTAGATACAAAACAAGGAGGTTTATTTCACTTTTTTATAATGAAAAATTTCTAATCCTGATTCTGTGATGTAATTTCTAATATGCCGGATTAAATTATCGGAAGGCTCCTTGGTCGGCAAACCATGATACATCTGAACAATCTTTGACATCCCCTGAATTTCAGCTTCAATTGAAGAAGGCGGGATTTCCTTCCGGTATCCTGCTCCTTGTATCCCCTCTGACGCTTTAATCCATCCCTGCTTCAGGGAAAATTCAATCAGGTCCTCACAACGGCATGGATTTGATTCATTATACCTGGAACAATTTCTGCATATGAAATCCTTCACATTTCTTTTCGCCCGGTGAATCAGCGTTCTTGTAGCGGATTCTGATTTATTCAGGATGGCAGCAACATTTTTCAGCTCGACCTCCAACAGCACATATAAAATAAACGCCATACGCTGATGAAAGGATAAGCATCTGAGGAGCCCAAGCAAACACCCTTCCTTCACCTGTTCAATATAGAATTTTTTCTCAATATCGGAATACTGGTCGGCAGTTTCGGGAGCTTGTACAGTTTCAATTAACAGCTGAAGAGATGCTATTGAGCTTTTCCTGTCTGCCAGATACCTTAAGCATAAGTTCTTCGCAATCGCATATAGCCAGGTATATAATTTACTTCTTCCTTCAAAGCCATGAATATTTAGATATGCCTGAACAAAGGTATTCTGTGTGATATCCTCTGCTTCTTCGAAGCTTCCGGTCATTTTATATGCCAGATTTAAGATACTCTTCCCATAGAGCTCGTACAAGATCAAAAAGCCGTCATTATCACCTGCTTTCAGCTTCTCCGATAACTCATGATCACTTATTAAGACAGTCATAGCTTCCTATCCCTTCCTTCATATATACAGAATCGATTTGCTTAAACTGTCTTAATTATACATTATATTCCATTCACGTCAAACTTTTTCATGGCATTATTTTAACCAGGATACAATCAAGTCCTCCAGGGCAGCCAGGCTATCCTTTCCTCTGACCAGTTCTTCCACGGTCTTGAAGGAGAAATCCCCAAATTTCATCTTAAACTTATCAATCAGAAAAATGCTTAAGAAAATCATAACCGCACATACCGTACGGATCATCAGAGATCGGTAAGCCGCTGCCTCCAGGACAGTATCCTCCTCATCTGCATGATTGATCAGCAGCTGATCTTCTTTCAGTTTCTTCTTAGCAGTTAGTGCAGGATGCAGGAGTTCATTTTCATCTATCGCATTCCCCGACCCCCGAAGGACCGAAGGTGTCGCATTCATTTGCCTTAAGCAGGCCTCCCTCGCCTGTCTGATGTATTCTGCCCGAGAAAGCTGCGGTAAAGAGGCATCAGCTTCTTCCCTATCCCTCTCAATTAAACCGTACCTGGCCTCCCTTAACTTAGCGGAATCCTCCACCATGGAGTTGTTATGTTCCGCCTGCTTCTTATCCTCTATCAGCCTACCGGTTCCGAACAAATTCTCATTGATATTATTGGATAGATTCTTCTCAATTTGGTGTACGATTTTATCTTCCACATTGGCATCCATAACAGTCCCTCCTCCATTATCAATTATAATATGGCAAATAAACATCCGGACACGGATGCTTGTATTGTCAATTCATTATATTTGATACCAGGAGAAACTATTCCAGAATTATATCCTGTAAGTAACCTTTCTGTTAAGGATATTCAATTTATTAACATAATATTTTTATGATTACTACTGCTTTATCCATCAGCACTAATTATTTTTCAGATATTTCACTGCAATCTGTGTCCTATGCTCCAACCCCGTTTTCTCAAGAATAGTGCTGATATGGTTTCTGACCGTCCCGTTGGTCAGGAACAGCTTCTCCCCGATCTCTTTATTGGATAAGCCCTCAGCAATCAGCTTTACGATTTCCATCTCTCTGGGGGATAACAGTAGCTCAAATACCTTACTTCCACTGGCACCCTCAGATACTCTGCCCCGGATAAAATCAAGGATATCAGCCTGGAACACAGTGCCTCCGCTGTTAATGACACGGATCGCAGACAGGATCCGCTCAGCAGGGCTGTTCTTTAGGATATAGCCGTTCACTCCGGCTTTGAGTGCTCGAAGGATCAGGTCCGGTTCATCAAAGGTGGTCAGCAGTAAAGGTTTGGACAGCTTCGAAGCCATAATCTCCTCCGCTGCCTGGATTCCGTCCATCACCGGCATACGGATATCCAACATCGTAACATCGGGCTGATAACGCCTGGCGAGCTCTACTGCCTGGCAGCCATCCGAAGCTGCTTCCAGAAACTCCATATCTGCCTGGGTCTCGATGATCATTCTCAGGCCTTCCCTGATGATGGCATCATCATCTGCGATTAAAATTCTTATCATAGTAACCATGCCTTTCTTTTCTGCTTTTTATTTCCTATCATAGATCTGTTTCTTATGTATCATCTGTATCTGTTAGGAACTGTCTCTCTTATAGAGTCTTCCTCTGTCAGTAAGTGAAGATATTCGTGACGCAGAAGCCGTTCTCTCCTTTGGAGAAGAAGCAGCGTCCCTTGGCATTCACGGTTCTCTCTTCAATCGCTTCCAGACCCACATCCTTTTCAAAGGCTTCCTCCGATTTCCCGTTATCCTTGTATTCCACTTTAATAATCTTCTTAAATACTTCTATATTCAAGGCAAATTCCGTAGCATTGGAGTGCTTCAGAAGGTTTGTCAGGCATTCCTTCAGGTTATCATGGATACAGGACCACATCTCAAGTTGAATATTACTCAGATCTCCCGTAGTCTTAAACTGGACTGATTTATTATAGGTGACCTTGAATTCCTCCAGCATAGCGGTGACATCATTGATCCCCAGGAGATACCGATCTGCCCGTTCCTCTCTGAGGGCAGTTCGGATCTCATCGACTCCCTCCCGTAGGTTATTCACTGCTTTCTGCACATTATCGGCTGCTTTCTCCGGATGCTCCTTTATAACCAGAAGAGCTGCCTCCAGCATAATGATGCTGCCTGATATTCCATGCCCGATCTGATCGTGGATCCGGGCTGCGATCCGGTTCCGCTCCTCGACAGAGGCCGTGTATTTTAAGGTTTTCATCAAGCCCTTCAGATCCTTCAGCTTCTTATCCATCTCGCTGATGATCTCCTTCTGGCTCTCATTAGACTCACTGTAAGCAGCCAGCTTAAGTAGCAGGAGTCTCGCCAGCAGAGTCAGCAGAACCAGATTTAGCGTGAGTGCAAAAGCCTCCTTTGTCGGAGTAAAGATAAAGATGGATAACAGCAAGGCCACAAATACGATCTGATAAAACATATTCCGGTCTATTGTCAGATCAAACAAGTGAATCATCAGCATCACATATAACGGGAACAGGATATCCAGACCAATCACAAAACAAGCAATGATACTTGCCATAACTAACAGTATAACAAGGTTCTTCTTCCCCAGGATACGGTGAAGCAGTAGCTCTGTTATAAAAATGCAGGCAAAGCTAAGGGCCGATATGGTCCAGAAGACCATATCGGCTTTTTCGCTGCCTGCAATCAGAATGGAAGCGATCACCGCTGCCATTTTTGCTAATAGATGAAGGAATGGTTTATCAATCATAACGGGCTCCTTATGACTGTGAATCAGTTTGTTTCAGGTGTGTTGCGGTTTTACCTGCTTTCATTTATGTCAAGCGAA
The DNA here is from genome assembly GCA_023415595.1 of Bacillota bacterium. Classification (GTDB taxonomy): domain Bacteria; phylum Bacillota; class Clostridia; order Lachnospirales; family Lachnospiraceae; genus Mobilitalea. Next base: position 3,900 of record JAEZJW010000193.1, on the reverse strand, counting down.
CCAGCTTATCGGTTCATCTTGCTGTTCTTTGGTTCTGCGAGAACATAACTGCTCCGATTAAGAAAGTCAAAAGTGTAAACAGAGCAAGAATGATGATATTCGACCATACATTCGCATTTTGATCAGCCTGCAGAGACTTCAAAGTCTCCATAAACCAGTACTGAGGTAATATCTTCGCCATATTCTGAAGGCTCTGGGGTGCCAGATCCAAAGGAAAATATGCTCCTCCCAGGATGCAGCCGATGGTGGAAAAGCCCATGCTGGCCGCCCCTACTGCTGCTTTGGATTTTACCCAAAGTGCGATGGCTATGGCAAAGCAGACCGTAAAAAGCGAGAATAAGAACATCATGAATACCAGGAGGCCTAAGGGAAATCCAATGTCTATTCCGGCAATCCAGATATATCCGCCGTATATCACCAGCTCGACCAAACAGACCAGCATTCCAAAGATACCTGTTCCGAGGATATACTGAACCGGTTTCACAGGTGAAATCTTCACTCTCTGAAAGACTCCCGATAGTTGGTCCTCCACCACTATAAACGATATGATAATGCTTAGTCCGAATACCAGCATCAGATAAAAGCCTATGGAATTAATAAAGCCTTCTTTCTCCTTCATCAGCTGTCTATCCAATGGCTTAGCAGCGGTCTGGGTAATCGGAACACCTTCTGCCCCATAGCTTAAGAGCAGCTGATCAAATAGCTCCTTGTCTCCGTCCGCACTTGAAGATAACATCCGAATGCTCTGCATATAGCTGTTCAGATTAGCCTCCAGGAAAGCGGCATTCTCATAATCATCCAAAGAAGTCACCGTAATATCCTGCAGGTTGCCGGCAGCTGCCTTCTCATAGAAGCCCTCCGGTATCTCTATTATAACTGATATGTTCTTTTCTATCAACTGGACTGACAGATCTTCATAAGTCCGGTCTTCTATCAGCTCATATTCTAATTCCTCTGTCAGATATTTCTTGAAATCAGCGGATAATTTGCTCTGATCCTGATCAATGAACCCGACATTGACCTTTGATAACCTGATTCCCACTGCCAGGTTACCCATAGCACCCAGTAGGAAGCAGAGAATCAGTCCTCCGAAGATGGATAAGGAGAGGAACAGTTTATTTCTTTTCATGTTTGTCAGGGTAAGCAGTAATATATTTTTCATCTCTCCTCCTCCATTCTGCTGAATACAAAGGCACCGATGGACAGTGCGATAGCCGTTATGATAAGACAGCTCAGGATAACAGTATTACATTTCCCATAACGTCCAAAAACCGTCAGATCAAAGGAGGCTTCCTGAATCTTATAGATCGGCATCCTGTCCGTTACTCCACTGATATTGACTTCCTTCGAATAGGTTCCGGAGAAGAACATCATGACCCATAAGACAGGGAAGATCACCGCCATAGGATTTGCCTTAAGAAACAGTCCGATGACCGCTCCGATGGAGATCATGCATAGCGTTACCATAAAGAACATAACGAACAGATACGCATTATCGAGCCAGGTTGCCGCATAGTTCGCATGGAATACAAATATACTGAACACCATGATAATTGCAATCTGCATTACAACCTGAGGCATTAGTCCGAGTATCTTGGATAGGAACAGGATTACCTTATTCTTAGGAGCAATCAATAGGCGGTTGATGGTTCTGTTCTGTCTTTCAACGGAGAAGGCGGAAGAACCCAGAATTACACTCATAAAGCAGACCATGACCATCATGGTAACCGCATAGTAATCCAGCATGGTCCTGTTAATTCCCAGATCCTTCTGCTTCACGTAATCGGGTTGCTCCTCTGCTCCAACAGGCAGAGTGTTGGGTATCGTCTTCAAAATAGCTGTGATGGACTTATTCATCTGGACGAATCCGTTCATAATAGATCCCACCGTACGGTTTTTAATATGATTTGTTCCTTCATAGATATTGATCTGCAGAGGATTCCCTGTAAACTCCACTACTGCCGTAATATCATCCCTGCCGGCCAGAATTTTAGAGGCCTCCAGATCCGCAGAACGTTCAAAGCTTATGTTCTTGTCATCCTCCAGGGCAGTTACAAAGCCCTCGATCGCCATGGTATGGAATACCTGCTCTGTCTCCACCAGGTAATGGACCTTGATTTCACCGATGGTCTCCTCCGCCTGGTCCATGGAACCAAGCAAGTTTCCCAGCAGAAATACCAAAACAGCCGGAAACATCAGAAAGAAGAACAGATTCGTCTTTTCCCTCAGGAAATCCTTCATTTCTTTTATTATTACTTGTATCATGATATCCTCCAATCTATTTCAAAACCTCGGAAGAACAAGGAGTGAGCTCCTGGTTCGAAACTCCGCAGTTCTTCCCAATTATTTTTATACCCTTATTCCTTAGTGTTAGTTTGTGCCGAGGATAAAGTCCCGCATTTGCGGGCCTTGCACAGGCACAAACATCTAAGTGTGAAATGTGCTTCTTAACAATTCACACTATTACCTGAGCTCATGACCGGTCAGTGTTAAGAACAGGGTATCCAAATTCGGAACCTCCGAGTTGATGCTGATAATCGGGAGCTTATGAGCCATGAACTGTTCCAGAAGCTTCGTGATATGATCCTGTTCAATGGAGATATCGATACGGATGACATTCTCTTCGGCCTTAATCCCCTTAACACCGGGCAGCACTCTCTGCTTCTTGAGAAACTCCTCTAATTGGAAGCCATAGGGAAATCTGGTCTCAATCGATACGGATTGTACATCGGTTACCATCGATACCAGCTCAGCCTTCGTCCCGATGGCAATCATCCGTCCGCGGTCAATGATCGCGATCCTGTCACAGATTTCTTCTACTTCATTCATATAGTGGGAGGTATAGATTACTGTGGCTCCACGTTCCCTTAGAATTTTGATGGAATTTAGGATATGCTCCCTGGACTGTGCATCCACACCAACCGTCGGTTCATCCATGACGATCAGTTGGGGGGCATGTGCTATCCCGCAGGCAATATTAAGCCTTCTTCTCATGCCGCCTGACATCTGCTTCGGCTTCATCTTCAGCTTATCGGAGAGTCCTACGAACTCCAGAGCTTCTTTTGCCATCTCGTTCAGCTTACTTCCTGTGAGGCCATAGAGAGATGCGAAGAATTTTACGTTCTCCAGGGCATTTAAGGTGTCATATACAGCGATATCCTGCGGCACCATGCCGATCAGCTGCTTTATCTTCCTTTTATCCTTACGGATATCCATCCCATCAATCTTAATGTCACCCTTATCGAAATCCACTAAGGTTGTCAGTACGCTTAAGGTGGTACTTTTTCCGGCGCCGTTCGGACCCAGCAGCCCGAAGATTTCGCCCTTCGTTACAGTAAAGCTCAGAAGATCCACTGCACAGAGCTCCCCATATTTCTTTAACAGATTTTGTACACTTACATAGGACATATATGATCCCCTCCATTTGAATATCATATTTAGGGAATTGCGAAGCATAAATTAAGCTTCGTATGTATACAGCAGATATATGTACCGGAGCGTAAGTTAAGCGATGAGCGTTGGAGCGAAGGTATATGTATCTGCTGTATACAATATTGAGTTTAAAAGCTTCGCAATTGCCTAATAACAACTTGCTAATTCATGGTATTATCATAATCAATCCGGAAGTATTATGGAAGTTACTGCAGTGACAATTCTGCCATGACAAATGTCATATAGCTTAAATCACGGATGTAATGGTATAATCAGGAAGATTAAGTGCTTCAGTCCTGAGTTGACAATGATATTTAAATATTACATATATGAATTCAATATAGAAAGCATTCCTGTAATTCATAAATTGCGTCAATGGACGTAAGAAGAACCTCACAGTATAATTAAGATATCATCTTGCCGGATGAAAAATATCTTAATTAACGGAGGTTCCTACAAATGAATTAT
>JAEZJW010000143.1 GCA_023415595.1 Bacillota bacterium | reverse complement strand
AAACGGTACCCTCGTATTTTATAAGGATGTACTCGAAAATATTGACCGTATTGTGGAGTGGTGCGCTGAATATAAGATCCATTTATGCATCGACATGCATACCTTGCCCGGATATACTTTTGATCAGCAGGATATCCTGACAAATCGTAAGAACTATGAAAAGGCTTTATTGATCTGGAATGTATTATCCTCCCGGTATGCTGCTATTCCATCCAATCTTATTAGTTACAACCTGGTAAATGAACCAAATGACTACTTCTCCTATGAGAGCTATGCTAAATTTGCCAAGGACATCATTTCGGTGATACGAACGAATGATAAAACAAGTAAGCTTTTGGTTTCTGACGGAATGCTAAATATGGAATCTGATTGGGTTGGAGCTTGTCCTTCTTCCCCGAATAAGCTGATCTCAAAGGATATCATGCAAACACTGCATCTATATCCTTGGCATTCATTGAATATGGCAGGTTTTCTCACCTTGGAAAACTGGCCCTATGAGCATGCACAGGCTGTGAACAATTATGTAACCGGAGAAGCACCACTTTACATCAAAGGCAATTTTAAAGCCGGAACGATAGTCACTCTATATATCAACAATATCAATGGGATCAACAGAGGGAGCTCACTGAAATGTATGGCTGATGGGAAGGAAATATCCTCCCATTCCTTAGATGATTTTACAGTGGGTAAGGATAACTGCATAAGTATAATAGATGATGTCGCCGAGTTCGGTAACTACGGGGTATCAAACAGCTTGGTAATTAATCTTAAAGTACCTACGGCATGTAGTGAGATAAGCATCTGTATCAGTCCTTCAGATAAAGGAACGATTGTCACAATAGATGATCTTCTCCTACGACTGCCCTCTGATACAACGCATACCTACGGAGTACCGGATGGCTCAAAAGAAAACGGATTTGTTTACGAAACAGCAAAATATACTACGATATATATTCACTGCGCTGACGCATATCAACAGATATCTTCCTCAATCATAATGAATGCCGATGGCAGCTATACCGTTGAGAACGAAGCAAACGTTGATGTATTCGATTATGAAACGCTTCGAGCTTATATTAAGAAATGGGCAGACTGGTCAAAGAGCACCGGAACACCTATCATCTGTAATGAATTTGGAGTTCCTGTAAGCCTGTCAAAGGAAGCAAGAATCGCATATATGCGTTCTGTGTTGGAGCTTCTTACTGAATATGATATCCCCTGGTGTGTCTATACTAACGCCAATGGGTGCTGGACTCCTGCAATCTCAAATACAAATGTAAAGCAGGAAAGAACAGCACTCCCGGCAGACGGCAGCCTTAAACTCAAAAATGGTTTCTGGTATGATACTGCCGTATTGGAGCTATTACGTCAATATATGAAGTAATGATATAAGTTAAGGCGTGGCTTCGTATCAACTGCATCTTTGTCATACAAAAAGCTCACATTTGCATGTGAGCTTTTCTGTATGAACAGTGGCAGTAGGATGTTGACCAAAGCCTCGCGAGCGAGGCTTTTTGCGCTATTCGTAAACACTGATAGAAGGGCATTCCTGCATGCCGGATTTGAAGTGTAATCAGGAGTGTAAAATGGCATGTTCGGGGCTTGTACCATCGTTTATATCACTACCACTATTTGATACATAATATGCGGTGCCAGTGTAGGTTTGACCTTTAATAAAGGTTTTATCTTTTTTAATTGTGGTTTCACTGTTTAATATCAATTCCCGAAGAAGAATAGCCTCGTAGGGTTCCTGTGTACTTTTTTGAATCGCCGCTTATGATTCAGTTAAGAACTCCAACGCTCTATTAACAATTATCTTCTTCTATATCTGGTAATTGTCACCTATATCTTATAACTGTATGCTTGAAGCTATCAATATAGTTAATTTCCGCCTTGGCCTGAACTTCCGGAACCTAATCCGAGCTAAAGAAAGAATCAAGTAGTGTCCCTTTGCCGGATTAATATTCTTTTTACAAAATTTATCACATAATCTTTAAGTTCAGACGGTGAAAGGATTTCTGCCTCAGCTGAGAATTGAAGCGCCTTATTGCTGGCCTCTTCAAAGGTATGCAGATTAATAGTGAGGATTTTGTACCCGATATACTTTTTAATATTGATAACTTCATAGTTCTTTTCATCAAAAGTCTCATCGACTCTGATTGAGACCAGATAGTCAGGTTGCTGTTCATTGCGGATGATCTCATTGAACTCTCCTACCCATTCATGCCAGAATTGCTCCAATGAAAAGCCTTCAGGAAGCAACGTAGGCTCCTTTAGTATTTCGGCTCCCAACAGCCTGTCACACCGGTATACCCGCATTTCCCTGCTAGTTTCGCAGTATGCCACCAGGTACCATTCATTGCTTTTTACAACCAAACCATAGGGGCGTATCTTTCTATCAACTGTTTCCTCATGTTTTAGGCTGGAGATCCGGTAAATGATCCTGAGCTTTAAAGACTGCCATATAGCCTGTCTGAGTACATCAAGGAACGGGATTGGTTCCTTTCTTATGAACCAGTTCTCCGGATCAAAGTAAAACTGCTGCATAGCTTTACGGATATCTATTGAATATTGCTCCGGAAGGTTCCTCAGTAATGTATTTAGAGTGCTTTGCATGATGGAGCCGACATTCGGATTTGAAGCAATACCGCTCAGATACAATGTTACTGCTTCATCACAGTTCATTATCCTTAATCCGGCCGTATATCCTTCCAT
>JAEZJW010000123.1 GCA_023415595.1 Bacillota bacterium | reverse complement strand
CAGTAAGACCGTTTCAATGTATCAGACCGGAGAGAAAGGCAGCCGAACGGGTGGCAGCATTACCATATGATGTATATAATCGAAAGGAAGCAAAGGAGGAGGTCTTAAGGGAGCCCTTATCCTTTTTGAATATCGACAGGGCAGAGACACAATTTCCCGACGAGGTGGATACCTATGATCCGAGAGTATATGTGAAAGCCAAGGAGCTTCTGGATGCCATGGTCGGACAAGGGATCCTGCAGAAAGACACGGAAGAATGCTATTATATCTATGAGCTGACGATGGCGGGAAGGTCGCAGACGGGAATCGTTGCCTGCGCCTCAATTGATGATTATCTGGATAATGTAATTAAAAAACATGAGAATACCAGGGAAGATAAAGAGATTGACCGGATTAACCATGTTGATATCTGTAATGCGCAGACCGGTCCGATCTTTCTGGCTTATCGCTCCAGGAGGGAGCTTGACCTGATCGTAGAGGAGGTCAAGCAGGAGGAACCGCTTTATCATTTCATCTCTGTGGATGGAATCGGTCATCAGGTATGGAGGATCTCCCGTAAGGAACCGGTTGATAAAATAAGGAGTGCTTTTGAGGCTATCGAAAGCATCTATATCGCAGACGGGCATCATCGGGCAGCCTCTGCTGTGAAGGTTGGTTTAAAACGGCGGAAGGCGCACCCGGGCTATACCGGTGAAGAGGAGTTCAACTATTTCCTATCGGTTTTATTTCCTCATGACCAGCTCATGATCATGCCTTATAATAGAGCGGTGAAGGATCTGAACGGGCTGACAGTGGAGGAGTTTATGAGGAAGGCAGGAGAACACTTCTCTGTCACACCTGCGGTTGAAGAGCCTTTTGCTCCCGGTAAGAAAACTGAGTTTGGGATGTATCTGGAAGGAAAGTGGTATACCCTTGAAGCGAAGGAAGCCTTAAGAAATCTTTCAGATCCCGTAAAGTCTCTGGATGTCTCGCTCTTACAGGATTATCTGCTGCAGCCGGTCCTTGGTATTACAGATCCGAGAACGGAAAAGAGAATTGACTTCATCGGCGGTATCCGGGGCTTAAAAGAGCTGGAGCGCAGAGTGGCAGAGGATATGAAGGTGGCCTTTTCGATGTACCCTACTTCTATAACAGAGTTATTTGATGTATCCGATGCAGGGAAGCTGATGCCTCCGAAATCAACCTGGTTTGAACCGAAATTAAGAAGCGGTCTGTTTATTCATTCTCTCGAATAATCAAGACCATAGAATAAGTATTTCCAAGGATGGAAGGGGTTGCCTTTCCATCCTTTTCAATGGTATACTTTATACTATGAGAGATATTTTAAATATTTATCAAAGAAATAACTAATCTATATCACATTAGAAGGGAGTCATACATATGGCGAATTTAAGAGGAACTAAGACACTTGAGAATCTGATGAAGGCTTTCGCAGGAGAATCTCAGGCAAGAATGAGATATACCTACTTTGCATCAGTTGCAGGGAAAGAAGGATATAAGCAGATACAGAATATCTTCCTTGAGACAGCTGAGAATGAGAAGGAACATGCCAAGGTGTTCATGAAGCTTGCCTTGGATCACCTGGATGGAGAGAATCCTGCACCGGTGGAAATCAATGCGACCTATCCTTTCGCATTCGGTGATACAATTGCAAATTTAAGATCTGCTGCCGCAGGTGAGCATGAGGAATGGGAGGTGGATTATCCTGCCTTTGCCAAGACTGCGAAGGAGGAAGGCTTCACGGAGGTTGCAACCAAGTTCCAGTTAATCGCTAGAGTAGAAAAGCACCATGAAGCCAGATACCGTAAGCTCTTGGAGAATATTGAGAACGGAACGGTATTCAAGAAGGACGGCAAGGTATTTTGGAAATGCATAAACTGCGGATATGTACATGAGGGTGATGGGGCACCGGAGCTCTGTCCGGCCTGCAAGCATCCGAAGGATTACTTCCAGTTGCTGGATGACTGCTTCTAAATATAAAATATTGAGTTGTTCCATATCATAAACTAGATACGGCGCCCTCAGAAAACTAGAATGTTTATCACATCATATATAAAACGGATAGCGTGTGATTATTTATCCATGAAGAGACCGTTTGTCGCCATCGGTACTTAGGTTGTGGCAGTGACTTGTCTGTCACAACCTTAGGTACCGCTATGAGCGACAATCGAGTGAGAACGTGTCTCTGGTGGATAATAATCATACGCTATTTTGTATACCTAGAATGTGATAAACAATACTAATTTAAAATAGGCGCCGCATATTTTTACTATCTATTAAAAGTTATGGAACACATAATATTACTTAATAATTATTTTACTTTTCTATGAGGACAGGATGTGTTAAAATGTATGATGATAAACAGTTTAATGAATAAACAAAAAATTAAGAATTTGAATTAGGGGAGATTCATTATGGGTAATCTTTTTAATATTGATAGTCCGGTGTTAACTGTACTGAGTAAGATATGTGATATTCTGTTTCTGAGTATACTATGGGTGTTTTTATGTATCCCGGTGATAACGATTGGACCTGCAACTACTGCATTATACTATACAACAGTTAAGGTAATCCGAAAGGAAAGGGGATATCTGTTCCGAGAATTTTTCAAGTGCTTCCGCTTGAATTTTAAGCGTGGTGCCATCGTCGGTGTAATCCTCACGGCAATTTTCGTGATCCTGTACTTTGATATCAATGTTTCCTGGCAGTCCTTGAGCGAGGATAGCAGTAAAGGTTCAGTATTCCTTGGTATCTATCTGGCGCTTACTTTTCTGACAATCAGCTTTACCATGTTTGCATTCCCGATTCTGTCCAGATTCGAGATGACAGTTAAGCAATTGTTCAAGGCTGCTGTCTATATGTCAATGAAGCACCTTCCCTTCACCTTTGTAATGTTGGTGGTAGTAGTTGCTGCTATCATCCTTACGGCGTTTATGCCTATGCTGCTGTTCTTCATTCCTGCAACCGTTGTCTTCATCAATTCCTTTATGATGGAGCATATCCTGAAGAAGTATATGCCGAAATCAGAGGGCCCGGGGGAAGAGACAGGGAAGGACGAATGGTATCTGGACTAGCCGGATTTTGTTGATTTCATAGCAAACAATTGAATATTGTGGGAGACTTTTCGGCAGTTTTCATAAAAAGATAATTTGTTGAAAAAAAGTTCTTTTCTTTTCACAGAAAACGTGATATAAACTAATATATATTATAACAATAAAGAGCGAAGGTGTTCTCAAACATTTGAGGACACCTTTTTCTTAAATCTAAACCGGGGAGGATAAGAAATGTCTGAGAGATTAACCGAGTTATTTGGAATTGACGTGTTTAATGATGCAGCAATGGTAGAACGTCTACCGAAGAAAATCTATGCAGCACTTAAGAAGACCATTGAGAATGGCGAAGACCTGGATCCTAATGTAGCAGAGGTGGTTGCGAACGCGATGAAGGATTGGGCAATCGAACGGGGTGCTACCCATTACACCCACTGGTTCCAGCCCATGACAGGCATCACTGCAGAGAAGCATGATTCCTTTATCAGCCCTACTGATGATGGTAAGGCAATCATGGAGTTCTCAGGCAAGGAACTGATCAAGGGTGAGCCGGATGCCTCCTCATTTCCTTCCGGCGGATTACGTGCTACTTTCGAAGCAAGGGGATATACCGCTTGGGATTGTACCTCGCCGGCCTTCTTGCGCGAGGATGCCGGCGGGGTTACACTATGCATTCCTACAGCTTTCTGCTCCTATACAGGAGAAGCACTGGATGCTAAGACTCCTTTGCTCCGCTCTATGGAAGCTTTAAGTGAACAGGCAGTGCGTATCGTAAAGCTGTTCGGACATACGGAAGTTAAGCGGGTTGCCCCCTCTGTCGGTCCGGAACAGGAATATTTCTTAGTAGATAAAGCGAAGTATCTGAAGAGAGATGATCTGATTTTTACCGGCAGGACCTTATTCGGTGCAATGGCCCCGAAGGGACAGGAATTGGAGGATCACTACTTCGGAAGTATTAAGGAGAGAATCAGTTCCTTCATGAAGGAACTAAATATTGAGCTGTGGAAGATGGGTGTTACCGCGAAGACTCAGCATAATGAGGTTGCTCCTGCTCAGCATGAGCTGGCTCCAATCTATGCTACTGCAAATATTGCCACCGACCACAACCAGTTAGTTATGGAATGCATGAAGAAGGTGGCGAACCGCCATGGTCTTGCCTGCCTGCTCCACGAGAAGCCTTTTGCAGGAGTGAATGGCTCCGGTAAACATAATAACTGGTCCATGGTAACCGATACCGGTAAGAACCTGTTGGATCCCGGTAAAACACCTCATGACAATATACAGTTCCTGCTGTTTTTAGCAGCTGTATTAAAGGCAGTTGACCTGCATGCGGATTTACTCCGTGTATCCGCAGCAAATGTCGGTAACGATCACAGACTGGGTGCAAATGAAGCTCCTCCGGCTATCATCTCCGTATTTGTAGGTGCGCAGCTGGAAGATGTCCTTTCACAGCTGATTGAGACCGGTGAAGCGAAGAGAAGTAAGGATGGCGGCAAGCTGAATGTCGGTGTTCATACGATCCCTGAGCTCAGTAAGGATGCCACAGACCGTAACCGTACCTCACCGTTTGCCTTTACCGGTAATAAATTCGAGTTCCGTATGGTAGGCTCCTCTGCATCCATCGGATCCTGTAATACCATCCTGAATACCATCGTTGCCGATGTACTCAGTGAGATGGCGGATGAGCTTGAGAAGGCGGCTGATTTTGACTTGGCGGTTCATGATATGATTAAGAAGACCGTAAGTGAACATAGGCGGATCGTATTCAATGGCAATGGTTATTCTGAGGCTTGGGTGGAAGAGGCTGAGAGAAGAGGTCTCCCGAATCTCAAATCCATGGTAGAAGCAATTCCTTACCTGGATTCAGAGAAAGCTGTCGCAATCTTCAAAAAGCATAAGGTATTCTGCGAGGCTGAGCTGCATTCCCGTGCCGAGATTATGTATGAGTCATATTCCAAGGCAATCAATATTGAAGCAAAGACCATGATCTCCATGGCAAGCGTGAAATTTATCCCGGCTGCCATCACCTTCGCTAAGACTTTGGCGGATTCGATTAATGCTATTAAGACTGCCGTTCCGAGTGCAGATGTGAGTGTTCAATCAGAGCTCTTAATGGAAACTTCGGAGCTGTTGGCAAAAGCCCAGGCAGCGTTAAAGAGCCTTCAGGCTAAGACCGCTAAAGCAGGTGCAATCGAAGAAGGGCATAAGATGGCTGAAGCCTACCATCAGGAAGTGGTTCCTGCCATGGCAGAATTAAGGGCACCGATTGATGCACTGGAGGTAATCGTTGATAAGAACTTATGGCCGGTACCGACCTATGGTGATTTATTATTCGAAGTCTAGGAGCAGACCTGTTATATAACATAAAAATGTAATCACACTTTTTTAGGGAGCGGTTTCACGAGATGTGAACCGCTCCCTTTCGTATCAATTGCAGGTTAATAATTTACATTAATCAAGAAATTAGCAGACACTGCGATTAGCTTACATCGGTCAATCGGTAAAATCTTCTTGACATTTTATCGATTTTCTTATATATTTTGATTATCAAAATATTTGCAATACAAAACAAATGGTTGGATTGATGCAAACACTTAGGGGTGAAATACGTGAAAGAGAAGATCCTGGAGATTAATAAGATGCTTGTTGAGGTTTACGATGATGTAAACCATATTGAAGAATACTCAATTAAACAGGGGGTATTCAGCGACCTTTCCATTACTGAGATTCATACTGTGGAGGCCGTAGGCTTATACGGTTCCAAAACGATGTCAGAGATTGCAGCCGAGCTGGAGATCACGATGGGAACGCTGACGACAGCAGTGGATAAGCTGATCCGTAAGGGTTATCTCGAGCGCAACCGAAGCGATTCTGACCGAAGAATCGTGAATGTGAGCCTGACCCAGAGAGGGAAACTGGCATACCGTATTCATGAGAAATTCCATATGGATATGGTAAAAGCGATTATGAGCGATTTTACATCGGAAGAAGAAGAAATATTGCTGAACGCCTTGCGAAAACTTAATAGGCACTTAAAGGATATTTATAGACCCACTGGTGATAATGACAATAAAAGCAGAAAATAATACCTAAAATTGATTTCATAGATCAGCATAGAGGGTTTCCGATATGTGAATGATTAACAGGAGGACTACCAAAATGAAACATGCGGCAGTCATTGGTACCGGAAGCTATGTTCCGGAGAATGTGATGACAAATGATAATCTATCGGAACTGGTAGAAACCAGTGACGAATGGATCGTAACAAGAACAGGAATCAGCGAGCGGAGAATTACTACCGGTGAGACTACCTCCGAGTTAGCATATAAAGCAGCAGCCAAGGCATTGGAGCATGCCAAGGTGGACCCTAAGGAGATTGATTTAATTATCTGCGCAACGATAACACCGGATTCCTTCATGCCGTCTACCGCTTGTATCGTGCAGGATAAACTTGGGGCAGTGAATGCAGCGGCATTTGATCTTACGGCGGCTTGTACAGGATTGATTTATGCCATGGTCACTGCAGATCAATTCATAGCCTCCGGAATGTATAAGAAGGTTCTGGTTATCGGGGCTGAGACCGTCTCCAAGGTACTTGATTGGGGTGACCGTGCAACCTGTGTATTATTTGGTGACGGAGCGGGAGCTTTGGTGCTTTCCTCCGAGGGAGGCAGTAAGGGAATATTAGCCTCCAATCTGGCTGCGGATGGCAGTAAGCAGGCTATGTTGACCTGTCCGGCCATACCATTAATTAATCCTTATGTAAAACAGGAAGAGAATCTGATTAAATCCAAAATAGAGATGCAGGGGCAGGAGGTATTCAAATTCGCAGTGCGAGCTGTCACGGATAATATCAAGACGGTACTTTCCAATTCCGGATTGACATCGGAGGATATCAGATATATCATCCCTCACCAGGCAAACAAGAGAATTATCGAACAGGCAGCAAAGTATTGTGACATACCATTGAATAAATTCTATGTTAATCTGGGGCGGTATGGGAATACTTCTGCGGCTACGATAGGAATTGCGATGGATGAGCTGATGCAGAACCAGGTCTTAAATCCGGGAGATAAGCTAATTCTGGTAGGCTTCGGCGGAGGCATGACCAGTGGAGCAATTCTGCTGGAAGTTTGATAAAAACGTTAAAGAATTTAGGAGAAGCAATACATCTCCTAGTACAAATAAAATTAAATTCAAATTAATGGAGGAATAAACAATGGATTTAGAGAAAATTAAAGAGGTAGTAGCAGAGCAGTTAGGAGTGGATACAGCAGAGATTAAGAAAGAGACGAACTTAAAGGATGATCTGAATGCCGATTCTCTGGATCTTTTCCAGATTATCATGTCCTTAGAGGAAGAGTTCGGTATCGAGATCCCTACTGAGGATACTGAGAGCATCGCTACGATTGGCGATATCGAGAACTATATCAGCAGCAAAAAGGAAGAGGAATAAGAGCTGTATTTGGGGAAAATCCTCCCGACAAAGCACGGGAGGAAAAACCCTCCAATATTATATGGGGAGGATAAATCCTCCCGGAAAGACAGGGAGGATTGGATGGAATCACGCATTTGTAAAATGTTGAATATAGAGTACCCCATTTTCCAGGGGGCAATGGCTAGAATATCGGATGCATCTCTTGCTGCGGCAGTATCGGAGGCAGGGGGACTGGGGATCATCGCCGGAGGTACTGCCCCCGTCGATCATATCAGGTCTGAGGTAAGAAAGGCCAAGGCTATGACAAGCAAACCCTTCGGTGTCAATATCATGCTTCTCAGCGAGAATGTGGATGAGATGGCAAAAATGGTTTGCGAGGAAGGAGTAAAGGTTGTTACTACCGGCGCCGGAACTCCGGGAAAGTATATGGAGATGTGGAAGGAACATGGAATTAAGGTAATTCCGGTAGTGCCCTCCGTAGCTATCGCAAAAAGAATGGTAAGAAGCGGTGCGGACGCAGTAATTGCTGAGGGTACTGAATCCGGCGGTCATGTCGGTGAGCTCACAACCATGGTTTTGGTACCGCAAGTAGTGGATGCCGTAGAGGTACCGGTAATTGCAGCCGGAGGAATCGGTGATGGAAGAGGTATCGCTGCAGCCTTCATGCTGGGAGCAGATGCAGTTCAGATCGGAACCCGTTTCCTGACTGCCCATGAATGTACGGTCCATCAGAATTATAAGCAGAAGGTACTTGCTGCCAAGGACATTGATACTGTCGTTACCGGACGCCGTACCGGACATCCGGTCAGAGTTCTTAAGAATAAGTTGGCTCGTCAGTTCATGGAGCTGGAGACTACAGGTGCCACAGCGGAGGAATATGAGAAGCTGGGTGTCGGGGCTTTGGCCAAAGCAGTTGTTCAGGGTGACATGGATTTTGGCAGTGTGATGGCCGGACAGATTGCTGCGATTATAACGAAGGAACAGTGCTGTAAGGAAATCATTACAGAATTAATGGAGGAGGCAGAAAGCCTGCTTCATAAAAGCTGGAAATAATCCGCATTAATACGCGGTCCAATAGAAGCTTGTGACTGTGTATTCCTCGGCACATGCTAATTCAAAGGAAAGTCATGGAGGAATGAAATGTCTAAGATTGCGTTTTTGTTTGCCGGGCAGGGCTCCCAGTACATTGGTATGGGAAAAGAGCTGTATGATTATTTCCCTGTCTGCAAGAGAGTATTTGAGGAGGCGGATGAAAGTCTCCATATGAAGCTATCCGACCTGATCTTCTCAGGCAGGAAGGAGGATCTGGATCTGACAGAAAATACGCAGCCCGCCATCGTAACAATGACGATGGCTGCCTATCAGGCCTTTGCCCAATATGGGGTAGAAGCGGATGTGGCAGCAGGCTTAAGCCTGGGGGAATATTCAGCCTTAACAGCCAGCGGCGTATTCTCATTATCCCAGGTAATTCCTTTGGTAAGAAAACGTGGTCGTTTTATGCAGGAGGCTGTACCGGAGGGCAGGGGCAAGATGAGCGCTGTCCTTGGTCTGGCAGAGGATAAAGTCAGAGCAGCCTGCGAAGAAGCGAAGAGCTTTGGAATCGTAGAACCCTCTAACTTCAATTGCCCCGGTCAGATCGTCATCGGCGGTGAGATTAAGGCTGTGGAGGAAGCTGCACGACTTGCTAAGGAGATGGGAGCTATGAAGACAGTTGACCTGGCAGTCAGCGCTCCGTTCCATACCTCCATGTTAAAGCCGGCCGCAGAAAAACTGAAGGCTGAGCTGGAGCAGATTACCTTAGGTAAAATGGGCTTTCCTGTCATCTGTAATGTGAATGCGGATTACATCGGAACTGTCAGTGATGTGAAGGAACTTTTGTACCGACAGGTAATGAGCAGTGTATTATGGGAACAGACCATACGTAAAATGGTTGACAGCGGTGTCAGACATTTTGT